>JBCCEO010000026.1:0-22500 GCA_039030255.1 Planctomycetota bacterium
AACACGGAGACCTTCATCTACCACAGCTGCGCGAGTTCTGTTGGTTATGAGGCTTATTCCACGTCAGTTCCCGAATGATAGGAATTGAGGCTGGCTAGAGTCCAGCCGAATTCGTGCTCGAAAGGTCTCCGGAACAAACTCACTCAGGATCGTTTTTGAAGATGGCCAATACACTCCAAGTCAGTGTATTGAGCTCAAACAGGGGGTAAGGCATGAAAATGCGTGTTTTCCTAACGCTGGCCTTGGCAGTTTCTAGCTGCTTAATGGGCTGCACTACGGTCAGACACAATACGCCTCCCGGCCAGCGTTTATTGGAAGCTGGTCCGGGCGTCGGTGGACCTGGACCGGGTGTGATTGCACCCGACATGGGACCAGCAGGACCAGCAGGACCGGCTGGCGTTGTCGGTGCACAATACTGTGGTCCAACTGATGGCGGTGTCATGATGGCAGGAGGTGGTGCTGGCAACAGCGTCCAAGTTCTGTTCAACCGTCCAGAAGGCATGGAAATTCGATACGACGTTGTCGGTGACGGAAGCTTCGGAAGCGAAGCTCTCTACGTCCCCGGTCGTCAGGAGTTTTCAGCGGGCGGTATTTATCGCCTGAAATTAACGAACATTCAGGGGCCTGGTCGGGAAGGTGTCGAGCTTTATCCAACGCTCGAAATCGCAGGCGGCAGCGCACGAACTGCAGCCTATCTCGCCCACAACGCAATCCCCGTTCAGTTTACTCCGGATGACTTTGAACAAGTCATGACCGGAAACTTTGTGACCAAGGTCATTTACTTGCCAGATCCAGAATTCCAAGGTACAGCCTTGGTTGGCGTAAATGTTTTGGTCAGCAATCGGCTGTCACCGGGATTGGATCCGATCGTTGAAGCGGACAGGCGTGGAACGATCCTTGCGATTATTCGCATCGGAAACAAGGACGTTGAGATGGCTGGTGTGAATGCGTCTGGCGGAGTCGCTGGAATGGGCATGATGCCTCCTATGATGGGCCCCATGCCTCCAGGATTCGTTTCTGGCGTGACTGCTCCTCAATACGGCATGACTTCATCTGGTACACCCATTGGTTTGGTGGGGCCTCCACACATTCCTTTGGGAACTCCTGCTGGATTGACCAAGCATTCGATTCGCAACACAACGCGACGCAATATTCCGGATCCAGTATCCCATTTGCGAGTGAATGTGCGTCAGAACCCTGGCCAAAGTTATCCTGCTCCAGTTCGCAATGTGCGAATTCGCGAGCAGAATATTCACCCAGGCGTACCGACGGGAATTCCTTCTTACCGACGCGGTAGCACGTCTGTAACTGGTGCCAGTGGCGAATACTGCCCACCAGAGTAATCGATGTTGAAATCGGCAGTCGTAGGGTCTCGCACTTTGCGACTGTCACGGATGGCGAGAATGAGTGAGGCGATCGAGGGTCTATCAACTCTCGATCGCTTTTTCCCAATCTCTCGCACAGCACAAACGGCAGGATGTAGGTGACTCGGATGCGTACCATACTTTTGTCATGCTTGACATTGTCTAGCTTCCTTCTGACGCCAACGAGTAGCTTGGTCGCTCAGACGAGTCCTACTTTGCCAAGGGTGCACTACCTACTGGATTCACGCCAACCACCTGGCATGGTTGCCAGCGCACAAGCCAACAAGAATCCTACTCCACTTGGGGCATTTCAAGCTGTTTCCGTAAGCGGCCCGGAAGGTTTGCAAGTTGCTCTAGCGAAAGACGGAATGTTTTTGCCTCCGCTGGAAGCTCCCGTCACCACGGCGATGCTGGTGGGTGGTGTCTATCGTTTCCGCGTCACGAACATTCCTCTGCGTCCAGGTGCTGAATTGTATCCGACGCTAGAGATTATAGATCGCCTCTACTCTCCACCGGGGCGAGAGCACCGTTTTCCGATTCCGGTGCAATTAACCGAAGAGGATCTCCGGTTGGCCTTGAAAGGCGCTTTTGTAACACGCGTTATTTATGTTGAAGATAACGACAATGCCTTTCCATTTGCATTTGAGCCTGGGCAACAGCGAACGACCGACGTACTGCCAACTGATAATGCTCTGCAGGTAGCCGACCGATTTGGACGGCCCGTAGCTATCCTGCGAATTGGCTCACGCGTGCCTACGAATTTACAGGGCGATTTGACTCAATTTCTCTATGGGTGCCCACCATGGAGGCCGCTGCCTGTTGCACCTGATCGCGACAAGCTCATTGAGCAAGGGCTATGGCCAGCAGGTGAAGTGGCCGAATCCGATGGCCAGCCGACTGAGGAAGAGATCAAGCAGGATTACCCAAGAATTCCCTAGTACAAATGCTGTGCGGGCCCTCTTACACAGCAGTCGATCGACACCGGAAGTTGACCATGACTTACAACCCAACAAGATACGGCTCGGATACTCGTCAAGTAGCGTTGCCTTGCAGGATTCCTTCGCTCCGTATCGCTGTTGCACTTGCGTGTTGTTGTGTGTTCATAACAACCGTCGGATGCGGGACCCTACTTCCCTACCAGCAGTCACCGACTTCTGTTGGCGCACAGGCTGTTAATTCTCCAGCCGAGCAAATGATTGCGGAGTCAAGTAAAATCGTTCCCACCAAAGGTTTGGCTGGCGAGGCGGTAGAGAAATCAAGCGAGAACGGGGTGGTTCCTCAGCAAGAATTGCTGCAGATCCGAACCGTAGCTTATAACCAGCCACCAAACGCTGCGGTCGCGTCTGAAACCTACGCTACCGAGGACTGCGAGTACTGCAACTCTAGCAATCCCAGCGGCTATCCCCTGCCTCCTTGCGCATGTGGTCAAAGTCCTGCTGGGCAGCTTGTACCAGCATGGGATCGGCAAGAATACATCTTCGACGGTGGCGATCAGGAACCAACCGTGATGATTCGCAAAGATTGGAGTTCGGCAGGTGTAAACCCTACGGATACCGTTGTCTACTACGAAACGGAAACCGGAAAGGTGTGCGTACAGCCTACAAATCGAGTTCCTATCTATGCTCCGCGTTTTGGTTCTGTTCGACAGATCGCTGGCGTATTCCTTGCGGAACGCACACAAGGTGCAATGCGCGTCCATCAACCTGTTGTTGCGGGAAGTATTGAAGAACGGGATGTGGTCGGAACAATGGCGCAACCGTTGGCTCCGGAAGGACAACAGCAAGTTCACTTGTTGGATGCCATTCATGAAAATATTGCGGGCAGCCTCGTTGATGGCATAGTTCCGCCACATGGCATGAGCGAGGCACGAGTTGCACATGAAGGCACCGAAGTTCTTGCCCTCGGAACCATAACGGATGATGAAATCGCTGAACTTGGCGAATTCATTCAAAACGCACAGACTTGGGTTGCCCCGGAATCATTGAGCATCATGATGGATGGGCAGGTTGCAGGGCGACTTTCTTCCGCCAAAAATCCCGCTGAGATTTATGTGTACGAAATTCGAGACAAGTGCGCTCTTAGAGTTTGCAAGACAGCATCGCACAGCATTGCCAATGTAGGGGATACAGTGCGGTTTACACTACGTTTCGATAATGCAGGGGCGAAAGCGGTAAGAAATGTTGTTCTTTCAGACAACCTATCTGCACGCTTGCAATATATTGAAGGCAGTCAGCAAAGCAGTGTGAAATCCAGTTTCACTTTGACACCCAACAGTGTCGGTTCTCAAAAGCTAACCTGGGAACTGGAGGAATCGCTGAAAACTGGTGAAGGCGGAACAATCAGTTTTGATTGCCGCGTTCGTTAGTCTTGCTGACACGCTTGATTCACCTTGCATCCAGCGTGTATGCATTCAACTTATCTTCGACAACTACATTCTCACGGCGCTTTCCTTGGAACCGCCGTGGGAGAGTCACTTGGTCTGGCCCGACAAGGACTCACGCGACAATCGGCAATAAGGTACTACGGACCTGATCCGCTCAGGTACCAGCTTCTTCCCGGCTTCGGTATTTACGGTGAAAACACCAAGCTTGGGTTTCTCTTCATACAATCCTTGCTGAATTCTAGAAATGACTTCGATGGTCTGAAGCAGGCTTTTCGGTGGCGATTGAGTTGGTATCCATTGAGTCTTTCCTGCAACTTAAGCAACTCTACCTTGCGTGCGGGTGCTAGAAGTTGGCTGATGCGATTTGGCTTGCGTAGTGGTACCAAGTCAACTGACTCGGCATTTGCATCGAGGGCGATCTATTCGGGCGTAGTAATGCAAGGAACCGGGCATCGACTGCTCAACTGGGCAGAAGAGGCAACAAGGCTGACTCATCATTCCGAAATAGCGACAAATTGCGCCCGGGTCTATTGCACTCTGTCGAGTTTTGCTTGTATGCGACCCAAGGCATTCGAGCCGCTTGAAGCATTAGAACTTGCATGCAATTACACAACCGACTCTGAGCTTAAGGAAAAGCTACAGCAGCTGGTGCCTTTCTTATCTGCGAAACGTGGGCCTAGGGCAGTAGCCAAGCACTTTGGCTGGAGAACCAAGATTCCAGCTCACTGCGTCGCAACCACCGTTATGGCAACTTATTGCTTTCTTCGTTTTCCAAAGGATTTTGAAAAGGCGGTAAGTTCTGCTGTTTTGCTCGGAGGTGAAACTGCGGTCCTTGGTGCCTCGGTGGGTGGTCTGGTTGGGGCCCACATTGGAAATGAGAGACTTCCAGAGAATCTGACGAGCGCGCTGCGTGGCTACCCACATGGCCTGCCATGGATGGAGCGGTTGGCATCACGCGTTGCCCAGTGGCCCCACGGTGCAGACGACCTAGCAATCGCACCGGCTTTGAGTTCAGCTCCGTTGCTGCAAGTTGCTTCCAACATCTTACTATGGCCAGCTAGCCTTTATCATGGCTCGCGACGCTGGATTGCTCGTGTGCAATCTTGATCGTCAATGCAATTTGCAGTTGTCGTAGGAACTCTCCTCAAGATTAGTCCAAACACGAAAGCGCACAAATTGTGTGATCAAGTTTGCGCCTTTTGCGTCACAGAATTGTCTATCGTACGGGTGGATTTGCTTCTCGAACGACCGCTCCTAGTTCGTCATCCAAAACTAGGATCGCGAAGCGCTTCGTCGTGTTAAGGTCACTCGTGCTAAGCGTAGCGTAATCGAATCTGCCTCGAAGGTCCGTGTAACCGTCTTTGAAGAAACGGATGGATCCGTCCCTATGCCGTGCATAGACTTTAACATAGGCTCCTTCGACAGGTGCCCTGCCCTTCTCAGACATAACTTGAATTTGCCCAAACGGTACAGCAACATCGACTTTCAGCGAATTTGCCGTGACGACGCTGCTTCGGGCAATCCCCTCAGAGATTACTTCAACGAGCACGTTCTTATTTTGAAGGTCCTTCGGCAGGCTTACGGCATAAGAACCTGTTTGATTGTCTAGTTCAATTGTTTGAGTGAAGTTGGGCTTGATTACAGGCGACGCCCCTTCGTCTTGGGAGACAAATGGCTTGCGGCTGAATAGTAGCTCAATATCCATCTGGTAGAAGTTAACCTGGAATTGTCCGAGATTTGTGTAGTCAACTTTGATCCGATCGTTTTCATTAGTGAGATCCAACGTAGGAGTTTGCCGCGCTTCGTTGGTTTGCTTTTGAGATCTGCCATCAGTGAGCAGGCGTTGGTCCTCATCGCTATCATCTGTGGTTGAAACCAAGGTTTCTGCGCCTGTGCCTCCCATTAACGCAATTCGATCGTCTACTTGCGTTGCAACTTGTTGGAATAGATTACGCCATCGTGGAACTGGGTAGTCGACGTATTGTTGGGCTAATTCAGCCGCGCGCTCATAGTTGCCGCGGAAAAAGTCCAGGTAGGCATCGAGATAAACATATTGTATTTGCGACTTCAACTCGTTGGCGTTAAGACCCTCAAACCAACTCAATGCTTCCTCGATGCGATTTTGCAGAATCAAATAATAACAAAGCTGCATTTTTTGGTCATTGGTAACGGCCCTACCATGGGCGATTACATCTAGCAAGCGTTGGTATTGGTTGAACATACTCGGATTCAAAATCTTCTTTTTGGTTCCGAGCTGATGTGCTCGCGCGACCACGAGTGGTTTGTAGTCTAAATGCTCGTAACTCATTTGCTGCGAGGGATCAATTTGAATGATCGACGAATCAAATGCTGCGCCGAGCTGGCTGGTGATATCGCGTCTGTTATGTAGGTATTGTCCGATTCCGGGGGCATCTTGATGCTTTAAGGAATAAGCCCAAAGTGCCATGTTGTAATTACCAGTGGCCGAGAGTTTTTGGGTAGTAGCTGTGTAGAACGCTTTGTCTGACATGCGAAATGCGATGCGATTCAAGTCGATTTGCTGCAGGTTGGCTTTATCCAAGAATGCAAGGACCGCTTCATTGCTTCCCCAGTCCGCTACGTAAGTCCAGGTCTCTTCGTCAACCGAAGCGGGTTCTGCGAGCACTCGAAGCTTTGAGGAATCACCGGCAGTGATGTGACTTTGTTCGCGGGAAATTTGAGCACCGTAGTGATCAAATTCACCCGACATAGGAAAGTAAAATTGATATTGAATTTGTTTGGTGCTGTATGGTTCGATATCAACGGCAGTGCTACGAGTCACTTTGCTTCCTGCCAGTGGAATGGCTCCTTGCGGCAACTGTGCTAACACTTGAACACGTTGCCGCTCGTTGGATGGATTTGTGACGACGATACTTGTTCTGTAGGGAATTCCAACCAGTAGTGGTTGCGATTGAACTGGCCGGTTGTTGCGCTGCGCTGTATTGGGTTGTGCAAGGTAGATGTCCTGGCCGACCAAAATGGACGCTTCTTCAACTTCCGTACTTGCTTCGATGCTTTCGAGGAAGATCACAGCAGGAGTCTTCGATTCTACGAATAGCTCGTCGCCTTCGATTGAGATTTGAGGAGCTTCGGCCGTAAAGGGCAAATCGATAACAGCCAACGCACACAAGGCCTCGTTGAGATTGCTAATCGGGGTATCGAGATTGTTTGGCAAGAAGTTGTCGCTGCCAACTTTGAGATATTGTTCCCAAAACGAATTAGGCCGAATCAAACTTGGAGTCTGACTTTTTAAACGAATTCTGTAGAACTGCGTCTCGGCCCACTCTTTGGTCGCGTCTAGCGATTGGAAGAAGGCTGGTGCTCCACCAGAATCTGCTCGAAGGCGGTCGCGTTTGTAAAAGCGCTTGTCGCTATCGGAATCAGCGCCGAAGAGACCATCCGCAAAGTCGGCTTCTGCTTCTTCCCCCGCCATCGATCCCGGAGCAGCTGGGGAATTACTGCTTTTGAGTCGTCGATTCATTTTTTCGGCGCTTGATAAGCCACGACCGCCTCCGCCTCCCCCGAATCCACCGCCTGCCAAGCCGAAGGCATCGACGCCACCAGTAGCCTGTCCGCGCCCGCCGCGGCCTCGAGCCACACCGCCAAGCATGATGGACTCGCCTTCGATACCCGAATCAAAATTGAGTTGCGAACGGCTAAGCGCGATACTGAAGCGACTCTTGAGAACGTCGAGTGGAACCGGATTTGCCGTAACGGAATCGGAAATCCAGCGCCGAGTTCCTTCTTGTGAGTCGGCAATCTGCTTGGCTATCAGAATTCGCTCGAGTGTATTGAGTCGTTGGGTGCGCCATAGTTCGGTATAACTTTCAACGGATTCACCAAGCAGCCATTGGTCTACAAGCTGTTGATCGAGTTTTTGCCTGATCTGGGGTTTGACAACGCGATCGAAGAATTTGCGATCTTTCATGTAGAGGAAGAAATTTAGTTCGTGGCAAGCCATTTCGTTGTAGCGAGACTCCTTTTCCTCAACAGTGAGCTTCGGCCATTTGGCTACGAATCGGAATTTTTCCCATTGGCCATCGTTCAGCATGGTGGCATAGAGTTGAAATACATCACCAATTGTTGTGTACGTTTCCAGCCTCCGGGTCTTTGGGTCGCCCAAGGATTGTTTTTCACCAGCTTTTAGGAACTGAACCTTTTGAGCCTGGGCCAAATGTACATCTGCATCGAAGGACTTTCGCAAACGCATGTCTCTTACAACCAACTTCGAGACAGGCAGAGCTAATCTTCGTGAGTCGCTGGAATTGGGATGCACGACGACGAGCGATATAGAGCTAAAGCCTGTTAGATCCTCCAATGGAATCGAAACTTTGCCATCTTTGACTTCGACATTCGCTAGCAGTTGACTTCCCTCTTCCAAGAAGTCGTAGCTCTTCCACCCAGTGATGGGACGTTGCCGTCGGCTTTCTGCTTCGGCATCTGGGGCTGCCGCCATAGGAGCGTCATTGGCACGCCCGCCGAATTGTTCGCCCTTCTTCGCATCGTTCCGATTGTTTTCCGTGGTGGAAATTTCCCAAGGGTGAATCAAAAGAGTGGGTTGCGGCAGCAGATTGCCCGGATACTTCTTGCTGTTTTTTCGATTCAGGATGTAACTGTATTCTTCGTCGAGACGAAGCGAATCAATGTAAAAGCTTTCCAGCGGCTTGCGCGAACGCGACATCAAAGGCGACGTCGGCATATGCAGGTCTTGACCTGCTTGCGACTCGGGATAGAACGAATCGGCCAATACGTGTAAACGTGTTGCAAAATCTGCGTTTTCGATTTCCACCTCCAGGCTTCCGTCCTCGATAGCAGCATTTCGGATGAAAACTGGAGTGTTGGAGCCGCGCTGGAGCACTCGGCTGGAACCTACAACGTAGTTCGCAAAGTTAGTGCCTTGCTCGATGCGAATCGTCATGGTCTGTCCCGCTTCATGGTCCCGTAGGACGTAGTCGCCTGCTTCAAGCCCATCAAGGTTCAATACTCCGGGCTGGATCTGAATCGCAGGGGACTTGTCCGCGTAGGCTTGATTGTTGCGGATTTCAGTTAACGAAAAGCTTTTCTTCGACGCGGTATCTTTTCCTAGGGGAAACTGCAGTGATTTTCCTGATTCGGCAAGTTGAAGCGCAGGCCAATCGCGATGGAACTTTGAGGGTGCGAAGGACGCCTGCCGAATTCCTTGTGCCGTTACGTTGAAATTGCTGATATCAGACAATTCGCCGAGCTTGACGACACCATCGGCGTCGGTCGCAAGCGTATAAGATGTAAGTCCCTTGAAGTTCCGATTCTTGAAGGAAAGGGTAACCGGCAGACGTGCTATCGGTTCTCCGTTTCGACCTAAGACCAGGAGGCGAAAGCCTTTGTCATTGTGTTGCAAGAAGAAATCCGCGATTTGTGCAGTGGTTTGAATTGCATTACAGCTAATTCCGCGGGCAACACTGATGTCTTGATGTACGTTCTTGCTCTGATTGTAGATTTTGCCGCTCAACGCAAATTTGATGGACTTGAGGCGTTGTGGCACCAAGAATTGATGAACCAGTTCGTCCTCATCGGAGGGTTCCAAATTGGCAATGACTTGCGATGTTTCAATTCCGTCGGCGTCCGTGGCAGAGATTGTCAATGTCGGTGATTCTAGGAGTCGGACGCTTATGGGGGTTCCATTGCAAGTTAGCCGTGGGTGAATGGCAACTTTGGCTTTTGTCCCGGCAACCAAGGATTGGCGGTCCAACAGAAAACCGGCTTGAAGGTTATAACTCTCAGAGCGATGCGCCAGAACATGCCGACTTGCATAGTCTCCATCAACGAGCAAAAGTTGCCGCGTGATGGATTTTTCCGCGAAGGGAATCAGGATTTCGCCTGAATCCGCCCCGTACTGGCGTCCTCCGAATTCAACGTACGCACCTTCTACAGCCGCCCCAGTTTCATCCAGAATTTGGAGGACGTGTCCCGCATCGCCCAAGCGTTCAACAGCAATCAACTCGCCTTTGCGAATAAGTGCCCGGCTTCGACGACCGCCCCCGAGCAAATCGACAACCCACACTCCCCTGCCCTTCATCTTTGGAAACTGCAGTTTTTCCATGTGACGCAGTTCTGCTGGCTGAGCAAACTTGAGAACTCGTTGTTCGTTCGCTACCAAGCCATCGAGATCAATGTCGGTGTCAATTTGCTTTGAATTGTTGCGGAGGTAGGCTGCCGTATTGATCTCATAAACTCGAACCAACAGTTCGTCGACATTCTTAAGTTCCACGTCCAAGTTGACTTCATCGCCTGCCCGGTAATGCGTCGAATTGTAGGTCGCAAATCGAATCTCGATCCGATCACGCAAGTTGCGCTGTTCGGTTGGCGAAAGCTTGGCGTACCAACTGCGATTCTCGCCCACGCCATACAGAATTTTTGTTTCGGCTAGGACTTGCTCTAAGTAATCACGATCTAACCAGCGAGCAAAGATGTCGACATTGTTGGCCGACTTCAGAAAGTGCTCCAGGTGACGGCGTACCAGAACCGAATCATTGCCGATCGCGGGCAATGTGACTTCCGGCATTGAAAAGCTCAATTGTGTTAATCGAGCCCGATTCTGCAGTAGCTTCTGATTGTAATAGGCCGCCGCACGTGGGAGTGCCAGGTACTTCAAGAAGAGCTCTTGATCGTACTTGCCTTCGGCCAAATTCAGACGCAACAAATTGCCAAAAATCAACGCCTTAAAACTGTTTTGTGAAGCTGGTAGTCGATCCGACCAGTTGACGAGTCTATCTAGGTAATTTCGAAGTTCTTTGCGATCGGCCAAAGAGACTCCAGCGCGTGGTGCGAGTCGGGCAGAGTAGGCGCGGATGAACTTTCCGTTTTCAACGAGATTTGACCTTAGCTCCAGCAGTTGCCCCAATTGTTGAAGTGTCAGTTGATTGTGGATTCGGGCCCAACCGAATCCTTTTGAATCCTTAAAGGCGAGCTCCTCGGCAACACGCTTCACAACTCCGGGCACATCCGCTCGACGCAAACGGCCTAACAGGTCTCGCAGTTGTCGTGTCGTTAGCTTGCGGTCTAGCAATTGCACAAGTGCGTCCTCTTCGACTTGAGCAAGAGTTGCATCGCGCGCAAGCAGATTTCTGACTCGGGTCTCAAAGTCGAAAGCGGAATTATTTAGGCTCGTTTTTAGTTGGGCAGCTCGATCTTTGGACGGGGGAGCGTGGTAGAAGTTGATGCCAAATTTGCTCTTAAGGTAGTCAACCGTGCCTTTTGGATTCTGTTCGTAGGTCAGCAGCGACTGGCGAAGTTGCATTTGTCGGCTCTGCTGCGTGTCGCCGAGCTTGTTGCGCCAAGCATTGATGATTGCCTGTGCCTCAGCGAATTGGCCTTCGTTCTGAAAGTGGAGGCAGTGGTAGTAGAAATAGTCCGGGGTTTCAGGAATCAATTCCTTCAGGGCCTCACGGCGATCTTCTGCCAACGCAAATTGTTCGGCATAGCCAATTTCTTGTTGTGCGTGCAAGAATCTGGTCGCCGTTAGAAAGAGAAAGCAAACGACAAGTAGGCTTAAGCGTTGATGCAACATGGCAAAAAACCTTTGGTTCTATCTTTAGAATGGCCCGGGCTATCGAGCTAGTTTAGGTCAAGTCAAATTGGAATCGTACGTATTCTGGGCATTTTCGATTCCAGCCCACTGAAAGACGAAAACGGATAGCCGATTTGCGGTGTGTCCGTTTCGACTTCTCAGGCTAGACGCCATCCGCGCAGATTGGTTCCCAAAACACAGAGATTCCGAGTTGGCTCAATCATTGGGCGATTTTCGAATGCGAGCCGCTTGAAAGTCACTTTCATCGCTTTCGAGCTACGGCGAGGGCTTCGAGAAGCTTCATTCAGAGATTTAGCTTGTCCAAAACGCTCCGATGGATTTTACCGTTGCTCCCGACTCCGTCGCCGCCGAAAACGGTTGCTTCTCCACTCCAGCTGGTGAAGCTTCCGCCAGCTTCTTCGACGACGGGTTGTACTGCAGCCAAGTCCCACGGGTTCGCGATCGGGTCGACCATCAATTCAGCTCTACCTGTCGCCACTAGCAGATAGCCGTAGCCATCACCCCAGGACCGGGTGATATAAGCTTGCTTTTCAAGCTCTAAGTAACCCTGCCCTGCCCCGTTACTTCGCTGTTGGAAACTGTCTACCTGGGAAACCAGGAACAGGCCGTCCTCCAGTTCTCGGCTAGAGACTTTGGCAGCTTCCGGCTCAGAGCCTCGACGCGAATGCCAAGTTCCGCAGCCGCGCGCGGCAAACACGATTTCATCCAAACCAGGAATATAGATCACTCCGGCCAGACATTCACGCCCGCGAACTATGCCAACTAAGGTTGAGTAAAGCGGAACACCGGAGATAAAGCTCTTTGTCCCATCGATAGGGTCGATTATCCATTGGTACTCGGTTGTACCTGATTGCTCACCGAATTCTTCCCCCAAAATCGCGTCGTCGGGAAAGCTCTTGGCAAGCAAAGAGCGGATAAGTTTTTCTGCACCTTTGTCAGCAATCGTAACCGGCGAGTCGTCGCCCTTGCGCTCGACTTCCACATTGCTCTGAAAAAGTTCTAGAGTGGATCGGCCGCCTACGATAGCCAATTCAACCGCCTTGGCCACTCGCCCATCTAAACTCGCGGTTATTGCTTCAGGAAGTTCGAAACGTAGTTCGCTCATGAATCACCTAAATGCGGGCTTTGATGATGTTGTCAGGCAGATGCCAAGAATTGTGGCTCTGTAGGATTTCACTGAGAGCACAGCAATTCATCGCCAAGAGCCTAACAAAAAAGGCAAGTTTGCGCAGTGGGTGTCGGTGACATTAGAAGGACTACTGAGGCGACTAGCGCCCATGTAAAGCCTAAGATTCAGTCGCAGGGGCCGATTCTGATTTGTCATCATCAGTCGGTGGAGCCCAGAGTAAAGAATGAAGAAAGAGCATTATCGCCCCACAGACTAGCAAGCTGTCTGCGATATTGAAGTTTGGCCAGGTGTGCTCGCCGTAACTAAGACGGATCCAGTCGCGAACTCCGCTGGCCCAAAGGGGAATCTCGGGTGGAGGATTCCAAAGTCCAAGTCGATCGTACAAGTTTCCGAAAATGCCGCCCGTCACAGAACCTAAGGATACCAGCAGCCACCAGCTTTCAATCGCGCGATAACGATACAGCCAAACGCCGATGGCGATAGCAGCAACTACGGAAAGGGCCGCAAAGCCAAGCCCGAATCCGGCCCCCATGCCAAATAATGCACCTGGGTTGACGGCAGTTTCAATGCCAACATACCCCTCAATTATCCAGTAGACATCTTGTTGACCAGGAAGCCCTAGCCAGCTGAAGACTGCGTACTTGGTCCACAGGTCTATTGCTGTACCAAAAACCGCAATAGCGCAAAAAGAAGCCCACCGAACCCACGACAAGCGAATCGAATGCTCGCCTTCAGCAGACACATTAGCCTTCCAATTTAGAGGCACACTTGACACAAAAAGGCGTTTCCGGAATGAACTCAAGCCTTGCTTTGGGAATGCGACCGCCACATTCTTCGCAGAGACCGTAGGCTCCTGCCGAAATCTTTTCAAGAGCAGCTTCGATGTCGGAAAGTCGATCGCCGCCGGAGGAAAGTCGCTTCAAAGTGAATTCCTGCTCAAAACTATGGGTCCCTACCTCGGCCGGGTGCAACGGGGCTGGATTGTCCGAGGCTCCATCAGGCCCAAGCGCCTCTTGAGACATCATATCTACGTCTCCCCGGAGCTCTGCTCTTGCTTCTTGCAGGAGGAGTCGAAACTTTTCCGAGTCTTCGCGGCTTAGCGGTGCCGCTTTCTTAAGCTTTTTGGGTGCTTCTTCTGGCGGAGCAACGCTGGTCAGATTCTTCGTCGTCTTCTTGGTAACCTTCGCGACCGCCTTCTTGGTAGCCCTCTTTGGGGCCGGGGCCTTGGCGGCTACTTTCTTACTAGCTTTCTTTGCTGGAGCATATTTCGTCTTTGTTTTCGTATTGGGCTTCTTTGCTGCGACTTTCTTGCTGGCCGCTTTTGATGCCTTTTTCGCGACTTTCTTGGCAGCCGTTTCCTTTGCCGCCTTCTTTACAGAGCCAGCTTTCTTTGGCGGCTTTGCAGCGACTTTTTTCTTGGTGCTGACCTTTTTCTTGGAAGAAGTAGTTTTCAGATCAACTTTCTTGGTTTTTTTTGATGCTTTTTTCGTCGTCTTTTTCGGACCAATAGCCTTTTTAGAAGCTGTCTTTTTGCTGGTGGCTTTCTTCACCTGCTTCTTTGGCGCTGCTTTTTTGGCAGCTTTCTTCGCCGGCTTTGCCTTCTTCACTGTCTTTTTCTTGGGACTCAAGGAGGTCCTCCAGTCAATTTAGGGGGCTTCAACCATTGGTAGGAAAATTATTACTATTGTGTCAAACTGACTTGCAATACTTTAGGAGTTTCAGCATCCCATCATAGGTACCTACTCCGATATAACGCGAAGTTGCCGATGATTCTTGTTTGGAATAGTCCATTCGGGGTATAAAATGACCCAAGTCGAGTTAATAAAGAAATCTGCAATGGGTATCCAAAGCGGAATCGCCTACCAAAAATGCCCAAACCCCCTCTGTGGTGCTGCATTCGATGTCGCAGAGGTGAAAACGTCCTGCGATCGTTGCGGAGATTTGCTTGACGTTCAATACGATTGGTCACGTATCGCAGTTCCCAAACGGCTCCAAGATTTTGAGAGCATGTGGACGCAGCGCCACCAAAAACTCCGTTTTAGCGGTGTCTGGCGTTTTCATGAATTGCTGCCTTTCGCTCCACCTGAAAAGGTGGTCACGGTCGGAGAGGGCCAGACACTCCTCCAGCAAGCGGACCGCGTGGCGGAATTTGTCGGAATGGATGCTGGCAAGCTGCACTTGCAGTACGAGGGGATGAATCCTTCGGGAAGTTTCAAAGACAACGGAATGTGCGCCGCCTTCAGCCATGCTCATCTGACCGGCGCAAAGCGAGCCGCTTGTGCTTCGACGGGCAATACGAGTGCTTCGTTGGCCATGTACAGTTCCGTTACCAATCTGATGAAAGCCATCATTTTCATCGGAAGCGGCAAGATTTCCTATGGAAAGCTATCGCAGGCGTTGGAGTATGGAGCATTAACCATCCAGCTTGCGGGTGACTTTGACGACGCCATGGTTCGAGTTCGAGAAGTCTCAAAGGATCTTGGCATCTACTTGGTCAACAGTATCAATCCATTTCGACTCGAAGGTCAAAAGACCGTCATGCTGCGAGTCCTAGAGGCACTCCGCTGGGAAGTTCCCGATTGGATTGTTGTTCCTGGGGGAAACCTTGGAAACTCAAGCGCTTTCGGCAAGGCCTTTCAAGAGTTGTTGCATCTGGGTTTGATTGACCGAGCACCGCGATTGGCCGTCATCAACGCAGCCGGCGCAGATACGCTTTATCAGCTTTACGAGCGCCGCAACATGCGCTGGAACGATGGTCGTCCTGATATGGGAATTGCGACCGACTACTACGGGGATCTCGACAAACGCAACGCAAAGGCAGATACGATTGCGAGCGCGATTGAGATCAACCGTCCCGTGAATTTGACAAAATGCCTGCGGGCACTTGACGTCTGCGACGGAATTGTGCGTCGCGTGTCCGATCAAGAAATCTTGGACGCAAAGGCGCAGGTCGGCGCAGGTGGAATTGGCTGCGAGCCAGCGAGCGCGGCAAGTGTCGCAGGCGCACGACTGCTGCGTGAGGAAGGTGTCATTGCTCCCTCGGAACGGGTTGTCTGCGTACTAACGGGGCATCAACTCAAAGATCCCACAGCAACGGTTGCCTATCACACCGATGACCAGGATCTTTTCAATAATGTGCTCGCGAGCCGCGGTGTGAACCGAGCCTCCTATGCAAATCGCGCCGTGGCGGTTCCAAACGATCTTGATCAGATAATTCGAGCCATTCAGCTCTACAGCTAACAGAGTGGCTGCGAGCATACTCCTCTGGGCAAACCTTCAGGTGCGTCTATGCTATCTTGCTCAGGTCGGCATGACTTCTTGGAGACATGTCCCGAGAGCAACTGGCCCGCGGCTTTCAAGTCTGTGTTTACGATTCATGGATAAGATTTGCGCGATCCTTCGCCACCAGCGCAATGCGTGGGCCTTCCCGTTCGGGAAGATCGAGGAGGTTGCGAATTCCAGATGTTGATTCGATTTTTGAAAACGAGGTTTGCAATGTCAGCAAAACTGGCAATCCATGGTGCTGCAGGAAGAATGGGCAAGCGTTTGATCGCTCTGGGAAATGAAGATCCTGGTTTGAGCATCGTTGCGGCCGTCGAAGGAGAGGGCTGCGATCAATTGGGCACGGACGCGGGCCTCGCAGCGGGAATTCAAGAAATTGGAGTGCCGTTAGCTAGTGCATGGCCCGAGGACGTGGATACGGCAATTGATTTTTCCGTGCCCGCAGCCTGCTTGGGAGCACTGGAACATTGCAAGAAAGCGGGAATTCCATTCGTGCTCGCCACGACGGGATTGTCAGATGCTGATCAGGAGAAAATCCATGCTGCGTCCAAGGAGATTCCGATTTGCTGGGCTCCCAATATGTCTCTCGCGGTCAATCTAACAATGAAGCTCGCCGAAAAAACTGCTAGCGCCTTGAAGGACGTCCCCCAAGGAGCGGACGTGGAAATTCTAGAACGTCACCATCGATTCAAAGAAGATTCACCGAGTGGCACGGCTTTGAAGTTTGGTGAGATTGTTGCCGATGCAATGGGACTCACCAATCACGTGCACGGTCGCGAAGGACTCTGCGGAGCACGTGGCAGAGATGAAGTCGGATACCACGCGATTCGCACCGGCGACGATCCCGGGCAGCATACCATTGTTTTTGGAATGTTAGGTGAAACGATCGAGCTTCGCGTCGCAGCATCCAATCGCGATTGTTATGCGCAAGGAGCCTTGGTTGCCTCCAAGTTCTTGATTGGCAAAGAGCCAGGAATCTACAATATGTTCGATGTACTTGGTTTGAACTGATTGACGCATCGGTAATTGCGGGGGCAGCCATCAAATTGGAGTTTGTCCAAATGCCTGGCTTAAGCTCTCAAAGTCAATTCTTGATACGGGCCGATTACGGCGAAGTGTGACGAGGGCTTCTGTGCTAGGTTTGTGGAGAGGCCATCAAGCTCGTCGTCCTATGCGTCGACAAGAGGAGCGTTCGATTTGAGACGATACAGCAATGCCAATGGCAGCACCAGCAAAGCCATCATCCAGAACACGCTGCTGATGGGCCAGTCGATACCTTCCGCTGCGGCCTCAAAAAGTTGATAAAGTGGTCCCGCAATCAAAATGCCTGTGAAATTTGCCTGGTTCATTGTGGCAATCATCCGACCTTTCAGGCTGCCAGGCGGTCGTGCCTGGATAAATACTTGAATTGGAATCGAAAAGATGGCTGCAAAGACTCCTAGGAGAATCAAGGCTGCAATGCTTCCTCCGTAGCCCAACAAGTGATCCTCTCCAATCCAGATTCCTAGGGCTACCAAGCATCCAAACAAGCCCCAGAGTCCGATCGATACACATCGATCTCCTAGGCCCCGGCGGCAAAGCCAACTCGAAAACAGTGCGCCAATCATGATGCCAAATCCGATCGATGCCGTCAGCAAACTCGTCATGAAGTCGCTGACTTCAAACCAGCGTCCAAGTCGATTTACCACAGGAACAGCAATACCACTCACCAACCAAAAGACACTCGAAACCAGCAACGCCGCGAGTAGAGCTTTGTCTTTCATTAGGAAGGACCGGACCGATTTGCTGACGCCAAAGCAGTCTGCCGTGAGCTTCATTTCAGGATGGGCGGGCGGCACACGACGTACCATGTAGGAAGTCGCAGTGCCAAGGACCGCGATGGTGACGGCGACGATCATTCCAATCCAAAGTTGCCCAGCTCCGTCCTCTGTGCGGAGCTTGTCCGTGATTAATCCTGCGGCAACGGTTCCGAAAATGATGGCCAAGAACGTGGTCATCAATATTAGCCCATTGGCTCTTGGCAAATCTTCTTCTCGAAATAGTTCTGGCAGGATTCCGTATTTGCCAGGTCCAAAAAAGGAACTTTGTGTTCCCATTAGAAATAACACAATCCAGGTACCTGCCATCCCGAGCATGTCATAGCTATAGAAGGCTAACAGGCCAAGTAGCATGACGACGATCTCGCCAATCTTGCACAGATTGATAATCGGCGTCTTGCTGTAGCGGTCGGAGAGATAACCCGCGATACCACTGAACAATACAAAGGGCAATGAGAATACCAGGCCAGCCCAGCCTTGTAGGTCGCTTGATTCTCCCCCAGCGGCATTGGCTCCAGCGACAACAACGGGAACGGCCATGAGCAGCATCAGTTGCTTGTAGAGATTGTCGTTGAAAGCGCCGAGAAACTGCGTGCTGATCATTCCCAGGAACGAGCGATCCGCTAAAAGGTTGCGATGCGGTCCTGTCTGTGAATCTGAACTCGTTGAATTTGAATTCGCTTGGTTGTCGGTGACCTGTGAAGACTCTGGCGGGTTGGATGGTGAGGAGGGAGTCTCGGACATTTGTCTCTCGTTGCTTCTCTTTTTGAATGCCACGGTTTGCATGCATAGAAGGGCTGGCAAACCAAGAGGGCAATACTCAGGCTTCTGATTCGATTGAGCGCTGGGTGACTCAGAATTCGTGCAAACAGGCCATATTCACAATTATTCGGCGCATTCTGACGCCAATACTCAGATGCCGAAAGGTGAGATTGTTTGCGCTACGTCGTCGTTAGCCTAAGAATTCCTAAGAAAAACCCAAGAAATCCCCCAACCCAGCATCGAGGGGTCCGAAAATCAATTTGAAAGGCCATGGGTGGGGCCATTAGAATGAATAGAGGCTGCCAGTTTGAGGCTTGCCGGATGTCCATCGCCCGAAGAATCCAAAACAAGTGCACAAATCCTAAGCCTCAAGACATTAACCATAACACGAATCTCCGAAGATCCGTCTCAATTGAACCATGCCGTTTTGCCAGGAATGAACCTATGTTCACCGATCGCCGAACCTGTTTGAAAACCATGCTCGCATTGGGCGCAGGGGTTGGGATAAGCTCCAGTTGGGCCAGTCGACTTGCAGCGGGGATGAAAGCCAAGGGCTCGCGGAAATTGATCGTGCTTTGGATGCCAGGTGGTCCATCCCAAATGGATACGTGGGACCTGAAGCCCGGCCATGCAAATGGAGGTCCCTTCAAAGAGATTTCAACTGCTGTCCCCGGGATGAAGTTTAGCGAACACTTGCCCGAGTTGAGTAAGTTGGCGGATAATCTTTCGATTGTGCGGAGCATGGAAACCAAGGAAGGCGACCACAGCCGCGGCACCTTTCTGGTTCGCACGGGCCAACGTCCTGGGCAACCATTTCGGTACCCTGCCCTGCCAGCTGCGATTGCCAAAGAGCTAGTGGATGAAGACTCGGCAATTCCGGGATACGTGAGCATCCTTCCCAATTCCTTTATCAACCCGCCTGCTTTCAGCGCTGGTTTCTTAGGCGCTTCGCGCGAGCCATTAACGGTTGCTGGAACGGCAAACTACGACCCTGCTCAACTTGGTCAGGATCAAGCTGATGCAGGAGACATGCCAGTTGACTTGCGAGTTGACAATTTATTGCCACCTGAAGACCTCGGGATGGATCGTATTCAACGCCGCAAGCAATTCTGGAGTTTGCTGCAAGATAGTTATGGAGCAAGGCAGCGCGGCGGCGCGTCGATGACACACGATACCGTGTATCGTAGGGCGATGCAGTTGGCCGAAAGTGAATTGGTCGAAGCATTCGACTTACAGCAAGAAAAAGACGAAGTTCGTCGGCGCTATGGTGTCGATGGTTTTGGACAAGGATGTTTGATGGCCCGACGCTTACTGGAACGTGGCGTTCCAGTGGTAGAAGTTTCCTTAAGTGATGGGCTCGCAGGCTTGTCCTGGGACACCCACGCTGACAATTTCACCGCAGTCAAAACTCTAAGTGAGCGGCTGGATCGTTCTTGGAGCCAGCTCATGATCGATCTGAAGTCCAGCGGTATGCTGGATGAGACGACTATCGTTTGGATGGGTGAGTTTGGACGTACTCCCGTAATTAACGCACAGGGTGGGCGTGATCACTTTCCTAATGCATGGAGTTGCGTGCTAGCCGGAGCGGGTGTTCAGGGAGGATCCATTGTTGGCAAGACAACCGACGATGGAATGGAAGTCGCCGATCAGCCTGTCACTGCCCAGGACTTGCTCGCAACGGTTTGTTCTGCGGTTGGCGTCGATCCAGAGACCGAGAATATGTCGGAAGACTTGCGGCCAATCAAAATTTCCGATGGCGTGGCGATCGAGGAAGTCTTGGCCTAGCCGTTGTCGACTCTAGCTTGCTCAGGATCTGCTAAGAACCGAGCGAATTCACGGTGCAAGTGCAACTGCCCTTGGCAATCATTCGCTGACGAGTATCTCGGATTTCGCACTCGACGAAACCGATGCGCAGTCCGCGTTGCAGTAGCTGAGCCGTGGCGCACAAGCGAGCCTGTTTGAGCGGTCTAAGGTAGCTTGTTTTCATTTCGACAGTCGCAAAGCTTTGCTGATCTTCCAAGGTCCGCCCAAAAGCGATGCCCATAGCCGCGTCGCAAAGCAGGGCGATAATTCCGCCGTGGACATAACCCATTGGATTGTGCATTCGGCTGTCGACATTTAAGAAGACCGTTGCTTCTCCCTGCTCGCCGGGTTGCACCTCCAGCCCTACCATCTGACTAATGGGTGCCCAACCAAAGATGTCGTTTGGCTTCGATTCCATCTTTCACCAGCCGTACCATTGTTGGCAAATCGCCTCAGATAACTCGAATAAATGAGTCGAAGATCAGTACTTGAGTTGCAGACCCAAGCCGAGCGAGTGCAACCAGTAGTTGCGTTCTTCGAAGCTAAAGCTTGGATCCAGCGCGCCAACCAGCGGGTCACTGAGATTCACAGCCAGATCAGGATTGATCTGCTGCGCGGCTTGCCCAACCTTGGGGATAACCATGTAGTTGTATCCAACGGTGAAGTCGAATCCTGGACGAATTTGGTAACCCAAATTGATAGCGAGCTCGGGGATGACAATAAAGGTGTCGTCGACAAAGGGCTGGTTGTTTGTGTTTCGAGCCAAAAGGCCTTGGTTGGCTGTATTGGACAACCCACTTGATGTTCGAGTCGTTACGCCTGAGATATTGACTCGGCGTTGCAAGTTGCCGGCTCCAAGTCGAAACATCGTTTCGATGTTCAACTTGCCCAATTGCTTGGTATTCATTAACCCGTACACACCACCATGAAACTCATTTTGGGTCTGAAAGTTATCCAAAACGGAAACCATCGCCCCTTGGAGCGGGCCCGGCGCTATGATTTCTGTATTGCTCAAGATTCGAATTCCTTCGTCGATTTGGACGTTTTGGTAACCGGAAATCCAATTAATGCGATTAAATCGATCGACATACAACTCACGAGTAATCATCAGTTCAATGCCGCCAGCAGATGATTGCGTGTTGACCGATATATTACCAGTGGCTTCACTTGGAAATCCAATCAGCTGTGTTTGCTGAGCTTCACTTCCCGCTGTGGTGGTGTCAAAAAAGGGCCGTGCCAGGATCGGAGTCGTGTTTGAGTCAAAATTGAAGCTCAGGTCTTGGTCCCCGGAATTCCAGTAACGAACTAACAGCCCATAGCAATGCTTGGGCCCCATAGTTGCGCCGAAGGTCAAGCGAACTCCTGCCGTTGGATCATCCTGGAGCCCAGCTTGACCGAGCAAGACTGTCGTTGTGGCTTGGCCAAGTTCCCCGGCAATGTCTGCGCCCGTTCCGACCGGGGAGGTCGTCACGAGGGCTGGAGGGCCTTGGTCGCGACGCCAAAACAAGGGGACTTCGGCTCGTGCGAATAGTCGAAGACCTGAAGCCGTCGGTGCAATTCCCAGATTCGCCGAACAGTCGTTACAGCAAGCATTGTTGCAACCCGAGCTACATCCGGAATTACAACTTGTTCCGAGAGTTGTGGAGGAAACGCTATGACCGTATGTATCACTTGTGTGTACCGGTGCGGCGTCGGAAAATGCCGGGTCGGGAATGGGTTCGGGCGCTTGGTCAGGAACGCTAGGCTGCTGATAGGTCGCCAAATCGACATCGGCATCTTGTAGGATCGAATGGCCGAGTTCCCGCTCAATGTCCATAAAAGCGACGCCGGAGCCAACGTTGTCTTGATAGATAGCCCGCGTCCCGCGCCCTGTACGAAGTTGTGCCATCGCCAAGCTTGGAATGATAGCAACTACTAGCAAAGCGAATGTCCCTTGCACGGAAACTCGCATGGCTTTGAATGTCGAAGAGTCCATCATGACTCGCAAACCTCGTATCGAACAATGGCAGCAAAACCCAGCATGTACATAACGATGCCGTTTCTGTTGTTCGGAAGTTCGGGTCAGGCCAATTGAGTAATCTTGGTAAGTTTTTCCGATTATCCCGAGTTTTCGGATTTTCGGTTCAAAAGAGAATTGGAAAAGCCCAGCTTGCTAAGAAGATCTTTGCAGCACTCTGGTTTCACCTTCCATATCTGCTTGCCAGATCGTACCAGATTCGACGTCCATGGCAGTCAACCAACCGCCGCCATAGCAGTAAGTATCCAAGCAGATTAGGTGTCCCACATCGAAGATTTCTGCTTCGGGATCGTGAGTATGGCCGACTATTGCTGTCTTTCCGCAGCAGTGCCGAGCTGGTACGGACTCGGTGAGTTTC
>JBCCEO010000027.1:0-22116 GCA_039030255.1 Planctomycetota bacterium
ATGGAATAGACGCTGCCAAATTCTGCAAAATGAATACCCGATCGCGCGAGGCGAATGAGATGTGATCTGGTGCTGCTCCCATCTCTGAACAAGCTACAAGAAGCGTGTCTTTCTCAACCGCAAGGTTTTCGTCCAAGAGCTCGGCCAATGACCCGAACACACCTTCAGGGAAATGATGAAGCCTTGAAACTATAGGAATCGTGGGCTTCGCCAAATTCATGGAATCATCCAACAGGAAGAAGATTAGTGACGCAGACGTGCACTTGCATAATCTATGCATTTGTATACTTTATCCAGTAGTTTGAAACTAGATCCCACCCATTCATTCATTCTGGAATACTCAAATGCTTGTGGACCATTTAATTCTTAGCGCACAACAGGCCTGGGGAGAAGGCATCGTAAAAATCGGAAAAGTGTTTACCGAGAAGGGCGATTACAAAGCCGCGGCTGAAGAACACATCCATGAGTTTTACAACTACCAAGAAGGTGAAGTTCTCTTTAAACCAACGCTTACATCACAAAAGCAGTTCCGCATGGACTTTGAAGGAGCACTGTCTTATTTTGTCGGTGGCAACGAGAACTACCCCGAAGATCATGGTTTTGCCATCAAGCCATGGACCAATGTCCGATGGGATAACATGGGAACTAAGATCATCGGCGACATGGGCGTTGCGATGGGAAACTACTACTTCACCCCTGCCGAAGGCGGCGATGATGTGAAGGTCGAATACTCCTTCGCATACACGATCAATGCAGAAGGAAAGCTAAAAATTGTTCTGCATGATTCGCATTTGCCATATTCGCCGGCTGTGTAGTCCCAGTACTTTCTCAGCACTTCGAATTGGCCGATTCGTTCAGCTAGCAAGACTCTCCTCACTCTTCTGCTAGCTGGACGCCAGCCTTTGCCCCGTGAACTCTTCCAGCAGTTGCCAACATACGAGCTGCATGCGCGGGAAATGAAAAGGCCCCTTCCACAAGTTGCCTTTGAGCGTTGAACTTCGGCGACCATCACGATGCAAGTAGCCGAACCACTCGCCGTGCTCAGAATCGGCAAAGTGCTCATACGACCACTGGTGAACTTTCCGGTGCATTTGTGCGAACTCTCCGTCGCCCGTTAGCAGGTAAGCTAATAACGTGGCGATGATCGTCTCGTTGTGGGGCCACCAAAACTTCATGTCGTGCCAGTATTCCTGGACTTCTCCGCCGTACAAGTCGACGAAGTAAAGCATGCCGCCATAATCGCGATCCCAGCCGCGCCGCCACATCCAACGCAACATCTTTAGGCCGAGTTCAACCAACCGCGAGTCATTTCGATGCTTGCCTTCCCGAAGGATAAACCAAGCACCCTCAATCGCGTGGCCCGGGTTGAGCGTGCGACCGTCGAAGTGGTCAATGATCTCACCGCCAGGCCCCACCGTTTCCATGACGACTTCTAAATCGTCTTTCACAAAGTGCTTTTCGATGCGTTCGATCGCGAAGTCAATCCATGCGTCCGCAGCCTCCCAATCAATCGCCTCGCGCAGCTCCTGCGCGGTAGCAATGGTAATCATCGGAAAGCCGATACTCTGAGCTGGTCGGGTTTCTTCGAACTTGGCTAATTCAAGCGGCGGGTTCATATTGTGCTGAATGAACTGTTCGGCCAATCGAATAGCGAGCCGTGCGTGCGGTTGGCTATCTGCAGCCTTTGCGTACTGCGCCATCGCGATCGCGGCGAAACTTTCCGAGAACGCATAGCGGCGTTTGCGGATCGGCAATCCAGCTTGGGTCAAGTGAAACCACATGCGACCATCCAATGGATCGATGCACTTCTCTTGCAGGAATTGGATGCCATGCTCGGCCGCTTCAAACCACACTGGGTTCTTCTCAACCGTGTTGTAGAGCTTGCCGAGCAGCCAGGCAAAGCGACCTTGCTGCCACACTCCTTTGTCCGTGTCGACAACTTGCCCATCACGAGACAGAGCCATCATGTACCCACCAAAATTCTTGTCGATGCAATGCTCGAGCCAGAATGGCAGTGAATCTTGAAGCAGACCGTCGCGGTAGAAATCGCGAAGTCGAGCTGCGCCGGATGGAAGTTCTAATGGATGCGTCGGCGAGTCCTCTCCGTCATCCATCATGGCTTCTCTCCCCTTGCCAAACTCGAGTCTCCCTCGAAGGCTGACAATCGCAGTTTATTTGTCCAACTTGATCCGAGCTCCCATCTCCTTGAGCTCACCCAACTGAGAATCACTGCCGTCACCGATTGGATTTCCCTTGAGATAAATGCGCCAGAATGAAGCAAACCGTCGCTCCTTGTCTCCCTTGGCCATTTCTACAAGCGGGCTCAGGTCCTTAAGTTGATTGTCTTCCAAGTTCAACGATTTGAGCTGGGTCAAGGGCTTGAGAAAAGACAAGTCCGAAATACCACAAGAACGCAGATTGAGAGAACTCAACCACTTGAGTTTGCCAAGCGTTTCAAAATCCTTGCAAGGATTATCGGCCAAATACACGGTCCATACTTTTGTAAAGTTAGCCAGGACTTTAATATCTCCGATCTTATTCTCGCTCAGGTAGAGCGACTTCATGTTGGTCATCTTCTCCAAAACCGAAATGTCTTGAACCGCATTGCGAGAGAGCTTTAAATACTGAACGGCTACCAGTTCTTTTAGCGGTTGGATGTCTTCGATTTTGTTGCCCGCCAAATTGATCGATTGCAACAACTTCAATCCCGCCAATGGTTTGAGGTCTGTGATTTCGTTGTCTTCAAAATCGATTTCCATTAGTGCAACACAGTGTTCCAACCCAGTCAGATCTTTGATCCCCTTGCCCTTGGCGTGCACTTGGGAAATGTTCTTCACATCGTCCTTGGTGATCGGTTGGTCGTTGTAGCGCTTTGAAAACACTTCTTTGCGCACCGCCTCTTCCAGTGCTTTATCAGGAAACGCACTTTGCCCAAATGCTGGTGCACACAGCAATGCTAGAACTGGCAACAAAAGTAAAGGGCAGAGTAAACCTTGGGAACCATTCGCGAAGTTTAGTTTCAAAATCGGATTCATAGCACAGGAAATGAAAATGAGGGGAAGGGAGATGGCGAGCAGATGCATGGCTGGACAAACTTGGCCAGCCAACTAGGCGATTATTGTACCTATTTATGCTAATTGCATTTCATCTAGGTTGTTGGACGTGTCAGAACGAATTCGCGGGCTTCGCCAGGACTACAACCAGACCTAGGCGAAATCCAAGTAACAAAACTCGGGAATTCCTTTCCGAAAGCCGCTTTGCTCGTCGCAAGGACTATGTGTGTGTCATAATTGTAGGATTCAAGAACCACCTCTCCGACCGACTCTTCCAATTGCTCCTCGCCGCATCGTAGCCTCTTGAGAATTCTACTGACCGCCTTCGACCCCTACGACGACTGGAAGGAAAACTCCAGTTGGCTTTCTCTCGTGCAATTTTTGCGCGATGCATCGCAGGAATTTTCATTAGTCACGCGGCGGTATCCAGTAGATTTGCAAGCCCTTTCGGCCAGGCTGGAAAAGGACCTAGACACTCAATTCGACGCGATTTTGCATCTTGGCCAGTCACCTGGCAGCTCGGCGATCAAGCTAGAGTCGATTGCATTAAATGTTGCCGGATGCGTTGAAGATCGCGGAGAGGAACTACCAAATTTAACTAAGGATGGTCCACTCGCATTTCGAAGTCGAATGCCAGTTGGACGCTGGGCAGATCTCCTGCGCAGCAACAATATTCCGACGATGGTTTCTTACCATGCTGGAACGTTTCTTTGCAATGCGACGATGTATTTATCGCACTATTTCTACCAGGATGATCCTTCTGCGCCCTTCATTGGTTTCATTCACTTGCCGCTAGCCACCGAGCAAGTCGCCCAGCAGCAGCGCCCTTCGCCCTCACTTTCTACCGAGACTATGGCCGCCGCCATCCATCTCATCCTGCGCGATTTGACCGAATGGTACGAAGCCTTGCCCGAGTCCAGAGCTTGAGTTCACCCAAGGAGTGATCTGGCCTTACTAGGGCCGCTAGGTGAACAACGCGTGGCCCGAAATCCAATTCCTGCGTCCGCATCATTCACCTTTTTCGGATGGCTGGACCTCGGATGCATTTGATTCATCAATTCTCTTCGCCCGACGTAGAGCTCTCCAAAGTTGGTACAAGCTTTCAACTTTTTGAAGACGTTTTTCAATTGCTGATGCGGACATGTCATCGGACCAACCACGACTACGTAGCTTGTCTTCAGTGCTAGTTGGTTCATTCGCTTTAAAGAGGGGGTGTCGACGATGGGATCATTGTTGCCTTGGAGATGCTTCATCAAGAAGCGGAAGGCCGGAACGCGCAGATCCTGAGTGTCTTTATGAGGTCCAGGAGTGATGACCAAGCCGTAGTTTTCTGATGCCTCAAGCTTGGCGTAGAGCTCACGCAGTTGCCCATCGATTCGGACAACTCCGTCGAGCGGAAAGATGCGATCGCTGTCTGAATTCTCCAGCAGCAAAGGTCTTGGCGCGATCAGTGCTGCGAGCTTGCCGTAGTCCCAGCCAAAATAGTTCACAAAATACATGCAATCGCAATGCCCTTCGACACAGCCATCGACAACATGATTGCGCAAGTCGGTGATGCCGGCGACTGGAATCGCAACTTGAATGCGTTCGTCCAGCGCTGCGGCAAACCAGGAGTAGGCTCCGCCGCCGCTGCGACCGGTTATGCCAATCTTGGTTGCATCCACATAGGGTAGTTCGTTTAGCAGATCGACTCCGCGGATGGCGTTCCAAGCTTCCACACCTGCTGGCGTATAGCCCTTGGTCATCCAATCCCAGCGGCCGAGTTTGTAAGTTCCATGATGCTCCCCATGAAACTCGCCGAGTTGCACCGTATCAATCATTAGGCAAACAAATCCGTGCCTCGCGAACCACAATCCGTGATGTTGGTAACCCGTTTTATTGCCCATTAGCCGGCCAAAATTGGTCGAGCGAGCATGACCGCAAACGTAAAGCACCGCTGGATAACCAGACTTGGGTGCGGCTGTTTTTGGCAAGTAAAGATTGGCCGCCACGTACAGGCCAGGACGCGACTGGTAGTGCAGTTTTTCGACAGTGACGCCTTCGAGCTCCAAGCGTCCCGTGGATTGAACCTTCAATTCGGTCTTTTCGAGCTCTTCAGGAATGCCGAGCATCTCTCGAAGTTCTCCGCGCCACACTGCCTTGGTCGCCGGCCAGTTTTCTTTCGTGACGGCCGCAAAGTCCTGGGAGGTTGCCTGCTCGATCGCATTGACGCGGGATTCGAAGTAAGAGTCTAGAGTCTGGCCGCGCAGAACATTCGAATTTGATACGACCAAGAACAAAACAAAGATGGAGAATAAGCGGACCATGGTGCGACTCAGCGAGCGGAGGGCTTTTCATCAAATCCAGTGATGGCGAGGGAAAACTTGATGCATAGGAGACTTTGCTTCAACCGGAACGGATGAGTAGCGACTTCGCAATGGATACCATCTGCTAACATGTTAACCACTTTGGTCTCACGTTGTTTATTGGTCGGCGATCCAAGTTGGATGGAAATAATCGAAGAGCTTTACAAGCTTGTGGATGTTTTGACAGAACGCGAAATTCCATTTGCCATATGCGGTGGTATGGCGGTGGCAATTCACGGCAGACCGCGGATGACAGTCGATATTGGCCTCGTACTGGCTTCTGAGTTCATCGATAAGACGGCCGAAGCGGTGGCTGAAATTGGATTCGACGAAGTCACAGGGTGGATCAAGCTGCCCAGCCGAGGATTGGGGATCGAACGATTGTTCCGTATCAATAAAATTGTCGGGGAAGAACTGTTGACATTGTCGGGGAAGAACTGTTGACGCTGGTTTTGCTCGAAATTGATTCTCCTCAGAATTCCCTACTGGCGGGATGCGATGAGTTCACACTGGAAGAATAGAAAGCTTCCAGTGCTCTCGAAATCGTCCCTGATCAAGATGAAACAGGGAACAGGCAGGACGCAGGATCAACTTGATATCGAATTGTTGACCAATGATGGACCAACCCGAAGCGTCAGCGAGGCCTCTTCTCAACCAACCCGAAGCGTAAGCGAGGCCACCTCTTCATCCCGCCGCGTTGCCTCTTCTCCACCACCCCACACCACCACCGCCGGGAAGGAGATCGATCCGACGGACCTTCTTGTTTTCGAGCGTGAAACACCTCAGGACGAACAAGTCACCGCTGTCGCCCAGTGGTTCGCTCCTCGAGCGAGCACACAAGGAATCCAAGATCCGCTCGCGTATTGGAAAAAGGTCTGGCTCCCTGCCTTGCAACGACGCAGAGTTTTGCCACAACAAGTTCCAACATCCGAGATAGTCGCTACTGTGCTGCCGAAAATCGCCAAAGAAGCCGATGTAGTTTTGCACGAGCTGACGACTGGTGGCCAGGTACTCGAGGTGAACACCAATCCGAATTCGCAGTCGAAGGTCGTGCATGTGGTCCTGGATGCCGATACTTGGAGCGCCCCGGAGACTGCCCTGACCTCGGCCTTGGTGCAAAGCCGTATCAAAGAGCTGCCAACGCAGAATCACCTTTTCTATCGCTGGAGTCAATCCGATTGGCGTCGCCAGGGTAGTCCCAACGTCAAGAAACGAAATCAACTCGCAAGGCGATTCTATTTGCTCGGAGAAACACCCGAGATGAAGGCGACCATAGAGTTGCTGTCGGTATTGAGAATATTTTCAAGGCGAGTAAAGAACGGAACCATGAGTCTAGCCGCGACGGAGCGCGAGTCGCTGCCGATGACACTGGCTGCACTCTATGCAGAACAATCAGCCGAGCTGAGGAAAGTGGACCGCGTCTACTTTCACCAACGCCCGAGCGACGACATGCTGGCAGCCACGACGCTGGGGCTCGGGCAAGTTTGCTCCTTCGAACAGTTACACGCAGCGCTGGAACAAATTGCCGAAGTACGCTCCGCGCCGCTCGCCCCCTTATCGCCAACCTTGCTCATCGATGCTTCCGCGGAACCGAAGCAAGCCAATGGAATGCGCATCGTTGAAGTCAGCGATAGGGCCGCGACGATCTGGGTTCGTGCAACTCGCTATGACTTGCCAAACTTGGGCGATCTTCCTGAAGTCAGCTTTCTCAAGACGAACGGAAAACGTAGCAGTGGAGCAGTGTTACCAGAACAAGGCTTTGAGGGTCTGCGATTTGCAGTTCCGGGCGTGCAGGCAGAAGTCCGCGTTGGAATCAGAACATCAGGAGAATCTGACTTCCGCTATTCGGAGTGGATCGCGGTCGACGCAAGCAGCGACTTTTCGGCTCTCGTACCCTTTGACGATCTCGATGCCGCCAATTCCTATTCGGTGCGAACCCAAGTTCGCGCTGGAGCGAACAAACCAGTACATACACTAACGGGAAACTTCAAGACGCTTCCGGCCGCCGATTCTTCGAGCTCGTTCAAGCTGGCAGTAAGCAGCTGCCAGGCCTTTGCCGATCGCGACGGTCCGCATGGCTTCGACATGTATCGCACCATTCAGCAGCGTGGTACGGATGCTTTTGTGATGGCTGGAAACGTGGTTTACTACGACCGACTCGCACGTTCGCCCGAGCTTGCTTACTACCTTTGGCAGCGCACCTACTCTTTGCCGACCGTCGTCGATTTCCATCGCCGTGTCCCAAGCTATTTTCTTAAAGACGATCACGGTGCCTATTTGAACACCGATGACTTCACATTTGTCGATGGCCAAAAAATCTTCACTCAGGAAACGGGCCTGCCTTCACCTGCTTTTAGAACATTTCGAGTCGGCAAAGAGTTGCAGTTCTGGCTGATGACAGGCCGCGATTTTCGCAGCCCCAACACGGACAAAGGTGGACCCGAGAAGACCATTTGGGGTACGCAGCAAAAAGCTTGGCTCAAAGAAACATTGGAAGGCTCCGACACCAAATTTAAAGTCGTCATCTCGCCGACGCCACTAGTCAGCCCGAATCGAAAAAACGAAGAGTACAATCACTCCAATGCAGTTTCTCAAACCGAGGGCAGGGAAGTACGAAAGCTCATCGCGAGTTTCCCCAACACGGTTTCCGTATGCGGCGATCGGCATGGGCAATTCCATTGTTTCGATCCTGTAACGGGATTGCACGAATTCTCGGTCGGTCCGGCCAGCGACCGCCATGCAGGTGGCTGGAAGGAAGAGGACTACCGAACCGAGACCCATCGTTACTCGCGTGTGGCTGGCGGTTACTTGGAAATTGAACTCACCGGCGGTGAGCAATCGGTACTTATCTTGCGGCACTTAGACACCAGCGGCACCGAACACCATCGCCACGTACTCAATTAGGCAAACGTCGGTCGATTACAACGTAGTGTCAGTATTGCAATTGTCCAAATTGCTTCCTAAACCGTCCACAAGTTGGTGATACTTGCCACGGCTTCCATGGCTTTAGGATTACGAGCAACAAAAAGCGTCGGAAAGACCGACTGAAAGCCTATCCCACGTTAGACTCTTCCCCTCGTTTGCTCTGCAGCTCCCAGACCAATCGCGATTCTCTTTCGCGAATTAGCAGCTTCATACTGCCCATGTAACACACCCAAAGAAAGACGAAACCCAAAGGAAACACCGCCATCGCCAAATTGGCTAACCACGAGTTGGTGCCAAATATTGCTTGCGTTCCCTGGAAACCACGTGCGGCGATGAAGACGCTAAGCGTCACGAAGTAGTTGATAGGCAGGGCGAGGATCGTAAGCGATGACTTAGGATGAATGAACCGATAATATGCTATTCCCAATGTGGCTAAATACGCGGCCGATAGCATCAAGACGGCAAGTGAAAGCTGCCCCAAGAATTCCGGTGTATTGCTTGCCAAGGCTGCAACGACCGCGCAATAGGCCGAGCATCGAAACAAGACGATGATCCCAAATCTCTTACCCTGGAACGCGCGATAAATGAAACGCGGCACCGCAGCGGACATAACGCCCAGTGCCGCGCAGTAAGCCGCTCCAAAGACTAGTTGTTGCCAACCAAGAGCGTTTGGATTCACCGTTACACACCACCCCAGGAAGGCGGCACAAAGCGTGGGAAGTACGAATGCGCCGACTTCCCGACGTAGATTTGCATGATCACCCGCGACTCCAAAGAACCCGCAGAGGAAGCAAAGCGCTGCCAATGCGATTCCACCGAATAGAACGAAATAAACCAAATGCTTCCTTTGCCAATCGAGCCCTAGCACGCCACAAACGCTAACGTCTTTCCTTGCATTCGTTTATTTTAAACGCCTGAGACCGAGACAAAACACTCCCTGCGAACGCTTCTAACGCTTACTCTACATTTTGCTCAATCTGTTCCTCGCCGGTCACGTCTTCCTTCAATGCCATCCGATCTGCTTTGTAGATTCAGGCCCAGCAGAGGAAATAATAGAGGTGCATTGAGACCCACATTGAAAAATGCATCGGGTGATGAAAGTTTAGTGGAGCAAAAAACAAATCGATGTTTTCCAACCGATGCTTCTCAAAGCCAGCGATAAACCCCAGGGCGGCGATGTAGCAGAGCGGTATTGCCAACCAGAGAACCCAAGTAGTTCGGCGAGCAACCAGAAAGACAGTGTAGAAGAGGGCAACAAAAACAAGTGGGATTAGCCCAAACCGAAGTGCAATGGATTCCGCCACGTCACGTCCTTGCAGAATACCGGATGATCCCAAAGCAACGATTACGGCGATGTAGGCACTCAATCGAAACAAAAATGCAACTTGAAACTGATCCCCACCGAAGAAACTGCGATACACGATTCTTGGCGCGGCAGCCGAAATGGTGGCTATCAAGCACATGTAGAGACATACAGCATAGGCAACCAGTGGCTTGCCGGAATCAAGCGCTACAATGCCAGTCGCGCAGACCAAGGCAACAACGACTGTAATTGCAATGCACCCGATCTCACCCAGAGCGGTTGCTCGCCCAGCAATTCCATAGAAACCGAACAAGACTGCTACGGCCAAGAATGAGCTAATAAATAGCCCGATTAACAAATCATCCATTGCAGATCATTTCGTCTGGCTCACCCAACCTTTTACGCAGAAGTCAATTTTATTCGCGGCACAGGCTTCCAGCCGGTTTTCCAGCCAAACTCTCGCTTTCCTCTGCTTGCACTTCCGTTTCTTCTGTAGGAGCCTTTCCGAAACCGCCCAGAATGATTGCGATCCAGCAGGACAAGTAGAACAGATGGATCGAGACCCACATACAGAAGTGAATAGAACCGTAAAACGGGCCATAGAACATAAATACAAATCGAGGCGGAAACTCCATTTCGAAAGCAAAATTAAAACCAACGGAAGTGCCGTAGCAAAGCGGCAAACCCAACATTGCGACCAACCACCATCGACGCGTCATGCGGAGGACGCCCAACAAGCAATAAAAGAGGGCAACAAACACCAACACGATTAAACCGAATCGCAGTGATATTATCTGATCCGTGAGCAATTCATTGGAACCGATCGTCAGAATGACCGCCGCATAGGCACTCAGGCGAAACAAGAACACGATTCGTATCTGCTCACCCGCGAAAAGGCTTCGATAGACGATGCGTGGCGCGGCCGCCGCAACGGTCGCGATCAGGCACATGTAGGTGCACAATAGATAAATCAACAAGGGTTGGCCTTCAATCCAGCTGATTCCTGTACCAAAAAGCATTCCTACCACCACCGCAATCGCGATGCAGCCTAATTCCGCCAATGTCGAAGCTCGCCCCCCAACACCATAGAGCCCAAACAAAATTGCCACTGCCAGGAATGAACAAAGTAGTAAACAAACGATCAGTTCATTCATCCTGGCTCCTTCGGTTAATGCACTCGTTTGAATTGATTCTAGCGACCCAAGTATCAACACGTGGACTGGCCAGTATCTAGATAGCAACGATGGGTGAGTCAGTCAAAACTGCGATTGAACTACTATTCTCAGCCTCAAATCTGTGCTCATTTCCCCATGGGGGATTGCGAAGAGGGGTTTGTCACTATACTTTGCTGTCCGGACCACTTTGTCGTGCATCGAACATCAAGACACTGAAAGACACAGAGATGGATGTTATACAAACGAAAATATTGAGTTATTGTTTGTTTCCACTGCTACTTGGAGTGATGGCTGGTCCTCTAAAAGCAGATTTAATTATCGACAATTGTAATTTCATGGATAACGCAGCGCTGTTTACGACTTTCCCAGGGTATTTAGGTGGCCCGAATCCAGCGGCTGCTACTGACTGGACGGCTGCTGGCGGTCCGACGATTGGTGTCAATGGTACTCTCGCGGGGATGCATGATGCTTTTGGCCCAACGGACAATTCTGCCGCTACGACTTGGGGGTTTCTTCAAGGTGTGGGCACTTCCTATTCTCAAACGATCACTCTCAGCGCAAATACAAACTATGACTTTTCATTCCTAGCAGGAAATCGATTTTCCGATATGGATGCGACGGGAAGAGTAACAATCGCAGACAACGCGACAACTTTTTACGATTCGACATCTACGAATTGGGGAAACACGGTATTTCAACTCGTTAATGCCCAATTTATGACCGGAGCCATGATTAGTGGTGATGTGGTTTTGACGCTATCTAATACGTCTCCCGCTGGAGACAACACCGTGAACTACTCCAATCTGATATTGACCGCCGTACCTGAACCAAATTCGTTTTCCCTGTTCTTTCTCGGCGGCATTGGAATATTGATGAGGCGTCGCAAGTCTTCGCAAGGATGAACTTGACGAAGTACTTTGCGATTGTCTTGCAGAAATTGCGGAAAGCCCGAAGAGCCGAAACTTCCTGCTCGAATGAGATTGACAAACGCTGAGTGGCATCTTGCCACAAGAAACGGCTTGCTCAAACGCAATGAAGTGTTTTTCCTCAGTGTGGCGGCGGAATTTGAACACCCGCCCTAAATTTTGCGATACCGATCTCTGAGCGGAATGGGGCTAACATCCGTCATTTTTGGCCAGATCTAGCAAGTGTTCCCCAAGCCCGAGTGATTTTAGCTCTGACTCTATCTCTTTGGATGTTGGGTCGCCGAGGGTTTCTGCGATTTCTCGCGTGAGGAATTCGGCGAAGCTTCGGCGGGCGCGGCGGAGTTTTTGCCGGAAAGAACCGGCGCTGATTGATTCGCCAGTCTTTTCCGACAGTAGCCTTGCTTTTTCTTCACTGGTGGCTTTGGGATGATCCTGCTGAAGCCGCAGTGTTGTCGCTGCGAAGCTGCTAGGACTCTTTTGTTCGCGGTCTTCCATCTCCGCAAATGCACGTTCAAGCAGGCAACGGCGCCAGTGAGATTCCCAAATGTGGTCTGGACGATCGACGTCGGATTCGGGATCCAGATCGAGGATAGGAACTGTCTTTAGGCCCCGCTTACTCTTGCGAAGAAATGTGATGGCCGCGTTCTTGACGGCTTTAATGAGATAGTCGCGGAAGCGCCCACGGTTTGGATCGCTTGTTAGTAGTCCCCGTTCGAGCAGACGAGTGAGAAAGACTTGCGTTACTTCATCGGCGTCATTCTGATCTTTAAGGACCTGAGCAAGATAGCCATTGATTGCGTCAGAATATCGCAGCACAAACAGATTGATATCCGTTACAACCGACCAACGCGTTGTGATTGATCGAAGCGACTGAACTTGCTGTGCACCGAGTTTTTCTTCGAGCCAGTCCATGCGAGATCTTCTTTGCTAAGGTGATTGATTTTTGGTCATAACATTGAGAGTAAGTCGCGGAGCTCGGATGGGATCTTCGCCGCGCGAAGACTCAAATTGAAAGACTCCGTCGGATCGATCCACCAACGAAACCACGAGCGTGCAGTTTGATTGGTCAAGATTTCTCAGATGCTCAGTGAGCGTTGGCCCCGCGAAGACAACACCACTTGCCACCCCATTTAAACGGTAACCGACATTATCGACTGTGATTTCGTCAAGCAACGAGACCTTCGGGGACTTTGCCCACGGGTCGATTTCTCGGAACGCGGGAAGCCAGTCAGAACGCTTGTTCCATTCTTTCGCGAGGGATTCGCTCGAGACGGACCACAAGCGAACTTGCTGTTTGCCACCCATACTCACACCAGAGCGTATGGTAAGCCCAACGCTAGCGTGACGAACTGCGCGTACATCGACTTTGATGCCTTTCATGTCGAAGTGCAGGATGGCAAGTGTCCGCGTCCAGTTGAGGTTGTCTCGATTCTCGATCGTTAGGTAGCTCGTCCGTTCGTTGTATGGTTCCTTCGAAGTCAGGGTTTCTGGATTCCAAGTTTGAAGAGCGTCGGTACCATCACCTCGTCCAGTAGTGACTTCGACGGATCGCGTTTCGTATTTGGCAGGGGATGGGATATCGAGTTCGGTCGGTAGGGGCTTCAGTGCGGTGACAGATGGTTCCATCACGGGAACGACGGGTTCGGAAAACGCTCGGAACACAAACGGTAGGCAGACGAGCGCGACGGCTGCGGCGGAGAGCGTTTTCCAAATCGGAAACTGCTTCGTGGGCTCAGCACTGACTGACGCCGCAGAGTCGAGTTCTGCTTGCACCTGGAGAATCGTTTTTCTTGCATCTGCAGCAGATGTTGGACGCGACTTAGGATCGCGTTCAAGAAGCTTGTCGATGAGTTCCACCAACTTAGGCGAAAGTTCGGGAACGAGCGAGCGGATGGACGGGACCGGTTTGGAAACAAGCGTTGCCATGTGCGCGGCAACCGACGACGATTGATGGGGACTGCGGCCGCCAATCAACTCATAGAGCACTAGACCCATCGCGTAGAGGTCCGTGCGAACCGTCGCCGGCTTGCCTTTGACCTGTTCGGGCGACATGTAGCTGGGCGTGCCGATCCATTCCGTTGAAAGCGTGAGTTTCGATCGCGAGTTTTGTGATTTTGCGACACCAAAGTCCAGCAACTTGACGGTTTCGTCAGCGGCATCGAGCCAGATGTTGGATGGCTTAAGGTCGCGGTGCACGAGCCCCGCTTCGTGCACAGCTTGTAATCCGTTTAGCAGTTCTGCGCCAATCCTGAGCGAGTCACGTATTGAAACGCTCGATGTCTGCATTCGGGCTTCTAGCGTTTGGCCCTGCAGCAATTCCATCGCCAGATACGGGATGTCCTCGTTTTCTCCAACATGGTGAATGATGACGACGTTTGGATGCCTTACCGAAGCAAGAGCTAGAGCTTCGCGGCCAAATCGTTCTCTACTTTTTTCGTCCGCGATCAGCGGCCGTATGGCTTTGATGGCGACTGGCCGATTGAGCCGCTGGTCCTCGCCTTCGAAAACGAAACCCATTCCACCACGGCCAATTAAACTGTTGAGCACAAAGTGGTCGACCAGAATCGGTGGCGACAATTGGGCTGACTTAAGCGCTGCCCCCGCCCTCTCAATGCGTTCCAGTGATTTCCTAAGTCCAGGCATGTCGGCCGCCCTGTGCTAGCTCAGATCTATTGTTGTTCTGATTGCTCTGCGTCTGTTGCATTCTCGCTAGACTGTACTTTACGAACACCGTCCAGAGCGAGAGGAAGCGGAATCGTTTTATGGAACTGAAAGAGTTCTTTCGAAAACTTGGCTATCACGAATTAATTCCTGTCGCGACCCAGGAAGCACAAGCCCCTGCAGGCAGTGTGCGGCTATTTCGTGCAAAGAGTTCTGAACACAATCGCGATGTAGCCATCAAGGTCCTGAGTTTCAATGGTGGGGTCGATAGCGTCATCGTCGGACGTTTTCGCCGTGAAGCCAAGATTTTAAAGGCGATGTCGGAGTTCGGCCTGTTGCCAGTATTGTCCAGCAACCTGTTCGAAAACGTTGAGCCAGGCAAAGAGGGAACCGAATCACCAATCTTATTCTTCATCACGCCGTGGATGGGCGGCGGAGACCTCGAACAGTTCGTGAAACGTCGAGGCCCAGTTTCCGAAGAGATCGCTGCAGGATGGTTCGGGAAATTGGCGGAAGCCATGCATCGGATCAATGCCAATGGTGTGATACACCGAGATATCAAACCCGCAAACGTGTTGCTAAGCGATCCTGTGGACGAAGTCGTCGAAGCAACTCTGTCGGATTTCGGTGCGGCGACAGATATTGCGGCACCTACGAACATCGAAACTGACATGAGGCTCACAACTGCCGAGTTCCCGATTGGCACCATCGACTACGCCGCGCCCGAACTGCTGTTTGGAAACAAGACGGGAAGCACTGCCAGCGATGTGTTCGGGTTAGCGGCAAGTCTGCTGTTTTGCCTGACCGGTAAAACCTTGTGCGAACTTGAGAGAATCCCAGATCGTGATCCCGCGTCACGCTTGGCTGCGCGGCAAAATCTAAACGACTTGAAGCTGCCCGCTGGTCTGAGTTCCAGGATGCGAGCATTGCTACAAGATGCACTGCATACCGAAGTGACAAAGCGAATTTCGAGCTGCGAAGAGTTAGCCGAACGATTGAGTAAGTTTGCGGCACCCACCGACCAACACTGGGCGAAACTGCAACAATCCAATGCATACAAAGAGCCTGCCCTGCATTCGGTGGCTGGCAAGCCACTCATGATGGGTGCGGCCTTCACTTCTGTGCTTTTGATCGTCAGTGCGATCGCGATTTATTCTCGTGGTTGGCCAGTGAGCCATACGCGCGGAGAGGCTGGTCAAAGTGAACGGGAGCCGTCTGACGCAAAACAAGTGGAGCGACTCGTTAGCAATTCTAAGTTGGCGATGAACGAAATTGCTAGCTCACCGCAAATTGATGTGCTTCGGCAGCGCTGGGCCGAACTGGCCAATCGATCAAGCACTCGTTCTCAACGTACAGCCGCGCGAGCTTGGCTTGAGACGCTGCCCAATCGACTTGAACTCTCGGCGGATCTAGGCAACAGTTCTACTGTGATTCCGCTAACGGATCAGTCGCGTTGGTCACCCTCGCTGGTGATTGAGTCACCAGAACTTAGGCATGCGGAAGGGGTGCTGTGGTTGGAGTTCGATGCCGGTGGAAATCATCTTTACAGCAGTGGACGCGATGGTCGAGTCTTCCGCTGGGATTTGGGGCGTCTGCAAAAGGATCAGCTTTTATCGCTAACTTCTCAGGAGGTAGCGTGCGTCCGTGTCGATCCTGCCAACGCCGAGCAAGTTTTGTTCACGAGGCAAGACCAACCAATCGCGCGGCTGGACGATGAAACTGCGACGATTAGTTCTTTAGGAAACTCGTACGGTCGGTTTGCGCGCATCGCGATCTCACCCAACAGGAATTGGATTGGAGTAACCGGAGCCCGACGCGTTGACGTAATCGATGCAAAGACGTCACAGGTCCGGGCGAGTCGTGAACTTGACCAGCAGGGTGTGCGGCTCGCCTTTTCAAGGAATGGTCGTTTTCTCGCCGTTTCGGAATTCAACGGAATGCTAACGGTCTGGGATTGGAACCGTAATGAATTGAAAGCGATTGAAGGTCCGCAGCGCCTTTGGCAAGTCACATTTTCTGCAAGTGATGAGCAGTTGCTATATGGAGTGACGAATGATCGAAACCTGATTGAGTATCGTCTCACTGATGGTTCTTTCTCCGTAAAGAAACAAGAGCATCCGCTTCTGGGTATATCCCCAACGCAGGCTTGGCAGGCGCGAACCAAAGAGCTCACTGATGGCAATGTCGTAGAGTTTGAATCTGCGAACGGAACCACAATGCAGTTGGGGGTTGGGCGAGCGCAGCCGGAAGTGATTTCGGTTTGCACACGATGGATAGCAGTGGGTGCGGACTCCGGAGCAATCTTTGTCTTTCGTAGGCCAAAGGATGAGGCTGCCACTACACAGGTTTTGCCCCCTTACCGTTCACCCAGGTCGCTCGCATCTAATGCATCTTGCGTGAGCTTCGACGATTTCGGGCACCGGGTGGCGATTGGCCGTAAGGACGGGAAGGTTGGAATCTGGGATGTCGCAGAAAGCAAGCAGACTGAGGAGCTGTCCTTTGGTGAAACTGCTGTGCAGGACCTGGCGTTCGTGGATGGTGGAAAACGCTTGTTGGTAGTGCAAGATGGCCAGATTTCAATGCGCATTCTTGGACAGGCAATCGACGCGCAAACGTTTTCTGGTGATGGTCCATTGTTGTCCTCACCAAGCAACCTACGGATTCTCTTCCGGCGAAACGATTCAATCGTGAGTCGCGATCTCGAAGCTGGAAAAGAACAGGTCTTTGTCTCCAATCAGAACTTGCTCGCACTCGCAGCGACGCGCAATTTTGAAATGGTCGTCTCGTTGAGTGCAAATGGTGAATTGCAGATTCGCGACGGTAAAACAGCACAGTTGTTGAGTTCCTGCACCCCTGCGATTTCACCGGTCAGTCCAGGTGAACGGATTAATCTTTTCTGCACCGATGACCGCCGCTTAATCTTGCTACGCGGAGCAAAAATCTGGACCGCTACGTTTTCGGCTGCTGGAGCAATTGACATGACAAGTGTTTTGGCTGCGAAACTGCCAAACCAAGTTGGCGCGGCCAAATGGGATTCCGTGAACCAGCTGACGCTGTCATGTGGCGGGCGTTTGCGAAGCCTGAACCAGCAATTAGCCAGCGAAATCGCGCTCGAGCTGAACGGCGAATTGGTTTGCGGGTATGTCGCGACCAAGCTCAACCTGTGGCTTTGGACGTTAGTGACACTGGAGCGATGGTGGCAGTCATTGATGATCGAGGGGCGGTGTATCTGTGTCCGACTAGTTGGATCAATCCGTAAAGCCAATTTGCCAGATACGCATGTATCTCACCCTGTCATCATGCGAGGAAAGCTGCGGCTTCCGGCCATCGGGAAAAATCTCTGAGATTTTGGGTAACAGATTTCTAGCCGCGCGCGTGACTTAAGAGGATCGGTAAAACTCCTCAGAATTCCACTCGGAAAGTCATGCAAACATGTTCAGATCAAAAAAGAAGTCCTCTCGGCAACGTAGAAATCGTTCTTTCCAACTCGAGCGACTCGAGTCGCGAAACTTGATGTCGGCTGATTTCATCGTTCCTCCGAATAGCGGTGTCATTGATGTGACCAACCTACCGCAGGAAATTCTCGATACGGTCGATGGTCTCCAGAATGCGGTCCCCAACGATGGCGTTGACGACACGGCTGCTATTCAGGCGGCATTGGATGCATATCCGGCTGGGGGACGCATCATCTACCTTCCGAACGGAGTCTACAACATTTCGTCGACGCTCGATTGGCCCGAGGGTCCTGGGCTCACCGGTCAAACTGGAGCCACTGCCTTCAAGAAACTCACCACGTTACAGGGAGAAAGTACAGATGGTGCGATTTTGCGTCTGCAGGACGGAGTCGCCACTACGTCTGAAACTCGGATGCCTGTCCTGCAAACTGGCTTGGCCCCAGCCCAGCGGTTTGGCAACAGTGTGCGAAATTTGACGATCAACACGGGGTTGAACAACCCGTTTGCCGTGGGTGCTGAATACATCGCTAACAACCAAGGCACATTTCAGGACGTGCAAATTCTGTCGGAAGACGGTCAAGGTAAGATTGGGCTCGCCACCGGCTTTACGGCGGAGAACGGTCCGGCTCTGATCAAGAATGTCAGAATCACTGGTTTCGAAGTCGGTATTCAGGCGGCGTCGGCCGAAAACAGTCTTACTTTCGAGCACATCGTTTTGAGAGATCAATCCGTTGTGGGAATTGAAACTGGACAGCAAACGTTGACATTGCGCGGTCTCGACTATGCCGGGCCAGCTCCAGCAATTGTGCAGACAACCTTCCTCGGGAGCGTGCACCTGCTGGACTCTAGTCTGGTAAAGACTGGTGAGGCCCGTGTCGAAGCAGCGATTGAGAATCATCCGAATTCGTCGCTCTTCGCACACAATGTTCAGACGGAAGGTTTTGATGTTGCCGTCGCGACTGTGAATGATGCTGGCCAGATTACCGGCACAGTCACCGGCCCCAATCTTGAACTTTGGACCAGCAACGAACCGCAAAAGATCTACGAAGACGCACGCGACGGGATGATTGATCTACAAACGGTCGAAACACCAGTCATCCCGATGGATCAGGATGTGTCCAAATGGGCAAACGTTATGGACGCCGCTTATGGCGCAATTCCAGACGATGGACTTGACGACACCGCAGCGATTCAGCGTGCCATCGATGATCCGTCTAAGACCACCGTTTACCTGCCTGCGGGCGTTGGCACCTTCACGATCGACAGCGATCTGATTCTCCGAGGCAATATCGAACGGTTGATAGGCTTCGATGGTCGGCTGAGTGGCCACGGCAGCATTCGTGTCGCCGACGGCACGAGCGATAAGGTCATTATCGAACGTCTGCGAATTTCCGCTGATCGCGACGATAATAACAACGTTGTCGGCAGCGATTTGAACATCGACGTTGAAACGGATCGAGACGTAATCATTGCGAATTCGCAGTTGAGCGGTGCGAATGTTGGTGATGTTGACTCATTTAACTTGTCCGGTCCGGGCGAACAACTCACGGTGCAGGCCGAGACCTTCACCGAATCTGATGGCATCGGCGTTTTCCGAAATGGGACCGTGATCGGGTCGATCAACGACGGCGAATGGGTTCGATACGAGTCAGTCGACTTCGGCAGCGGCATCGACGAAATCACTGCGAGGGTTTCTTCACCGTCGGATAGTTCGAGCATCGAATTTCGACTGGGTTCACCCTACGGAACGAAGATCGGTTCCGTCGATATTCCTCGCACCGGTGCATTCTCGAAATTTCAGAATGTGACCACAGACATTGATCTGACTTCGGGCGTGCAAGATTTGTACTTAGTCTTCCACGGCGGCTACGGAGTTCGCGGTTACGGCGAGGGTCGTTTGTTCGTCGAGGACATCGTCACGAACCAAGTGCGGATCGGAGACGGCAAAGAGCTTTACGCGCGGCAGTTGAACGCCGAGGGCCAGAACAACCAGTTGGTGAATGAAGGCGGAATCGCATGGATTCTCGGCCAAAAATCGGAACAGGACCAAGAAGTGATCGTGACGACCGACGGAGGAGTGACGGAGGCGTTCGGCGTATACGTCTACTCAGGTACTGGTCCTGCTGCACCAGATGAGAACCCCATGTTTGAGGTTCGCGATGCGTTCTTCTCAACGTCGTTCCGCGAACATAATGCTGGCACAATTGATCCCTACGTTACTCTGCTAAGCGAAACGAGAAATGGCGAAGTGCGAACGCTGATAAACTCAACTGGCGCTCCGACTCGCGAAATGTTGCTGAACGCGTTCCCTGCAGACTTTGCACTTGAGTCGTTGTATGCGGAACCTGGAAGCTATATCGAAGGTGAGTCGTTCGATTCGACCGACGGCGCAGGAATCTACAATTCTCGGGTCGGCCAGAAATCTGGAGCAATGCGCGACGGGGAATGGGTTGGCTACAAAGGTTTAGACCTTGGTGGGGTCGATTCGAAACTGAATCTACGCTTGGCCTCCGGCAATCGAAACGGTGCGACATTGGAAGTGCGGTCAGGCGACCCGGCTGGAAAACTGCTCGGGACAGTTGAAATTCCGAACACTGGAAGTTGGGATAGCTTCGAGTCCTTTGTGCTCGAACTTGAAGGCACAAACGGTGTGACCGATGTTTACTTTGTCGCGCGAGGTACGGGTCGGTCGCTCGTTGATATCGATTACTTCTTCGTCGAAACATCGGAAACTCGATCTGCTTTGCAAACGTTTGAGTCAGAACGACTCAGCGATGAATCGGGACTCGGTGTGTACGGCGGGCCGCAGCGCACATTGAAGCTCGGCGATGCACAGGCTGGCGACTGGGCCATTTATCGCAACATCGATTTCGCGACTGGTATAGACACGGTTGATGCGCGCGTTTCAAGTCGTTCCTCGAGCGGCACTGTCGAATTCCGACTCGACTCGCCTAACGGACCGCTGATTGCTTCGATAACTCCGGGCAACACGGGTGGTTGGGATAACTACGTCAATGAAACCGCGCCTGTCAGCGGAGTAACTGGCGTTCACGATCTCTATCTTGTGTTCAGCGGCCAAACTAATCTTGGAGGTTTGATCGACGTTGACAATTTCTCATTTAGCGGTGGCAACGTCGCACCCGCGACACAGTCAGCATTTAAGCTCATGGAGGCTGAGGACTTCAAGTCGCAGTCTGGCGTTGGAATCTTTGCACGCGGGACTGTCATCGGTTCGATCCAAAACGGAGATTCCGCCGGCTATGGCATGTTGGATTTTGGCGATGGAGCAGGTCAGATCACTGTTCGCTACGCAACGCCGCGCTCTGGAGAAGTGAAGATCATCAGCCGCTCGCCAAGCGGTGAAGAGTTGCTCGAAACGATCCCACTAAATAATACTGGCAGCTTTAATATTTTCCGTGAGCAAACGTTCGATATCTCTACGATCTCGGGTAAACATGATGTTTACTTCGAGTTCGTCGGCGGCGTGGGAGCATTGTTCGACCTAGACAATTTCGAATTCATCCCTGAATCGTCTCCGCTGGTCCAAGATGGCATTGGCGCAATTGAAGCTGAACAGTTCTCACGCGTTTCGTCGGACGTCGGTGTATTCGGTGGCGGCAACGTATTAGGCAACCTTCGAGACGGAGCTTTCGCAACTTATTCGCACCTGAACTTCTGCGTAGCCGGCGTGAACCAACTTACGCTTTTCTACGGTAGCCCACGCTCGAGTCGAATTGAAATTCTCGACGGCGACGAAAGCGGAACCGTGATAGCAACACTCGACCTACCATCCACAGGGAGCTTCGGAAACATCCAGGCAGCAACCTTCGCGATTCCGCTGCTCACCGACATCCGGACAATCACCTTCCGATTCGTCGGCAACAATCCGAACGTTCCGCTGCTTGATCTCGATCGATTTCAGTTTACATTCGCAAATTAGAACCGATCGATTTTGGGAAAGCACCAATCCCGCCAATACACTCCAGGAAAAGGACTTAGAATCGAATTCCCTAGGTCCTTTCACAGCAAATGAGCTTCAGCAAAGCTTTTTTGATCCACCAACGACCTAGCTGCATTCGCCAGAATTGGACCGCACTCTCGATTCATAAAGTATCGTCAGCTGAAAGTAGGCACTTGCTCGCGTGTCGATTCATGCAGAGCAGTTGGAGACAACTGCTCTACTTTGCTCGGCTATCTGAGAAATGGGCCAAGCATTAAAATACGGGGGATGAATAATTCGGAGGCTGCGGAATCGTCTGGCGCAGCGAAATCG
>JBCCEO010000028.1:0-22113 GCA_039030255.1 Planctomycetota bacterium
CAGCAAAGAGCGAGCGTTTTGACGAGCTGGCCGCTGAGTCCTTAGAATTTGGTACCGAAGAATTAGACGCAGACACGATCGTTAGCTTTACGATTAGCTTTGAACCCAATCAGAATGAATTCTCAGCCGATCGTTATGGAGCGGAGTTTGATCGCGCTCTGAAGGGTGCGTCCACCTTCGGAAATGCCAGAATCTTGGTTCGCGGGCACTCCGACCCTACTCTGACGCTTCGGCACTTGGTGCAAGCTGGCAAGGACAAGGGCGTGATTCGCAGTACCGGAACGGCAAAGAATCGCAAGTATTTCTACAACGGCAGGCCCATGAATGTCGAAGACATCCCAGCTTTGATCCAGATGATTGAGTCGGGAGCGTTGTCCGGCGGATCGCAGGACCCGATGATCACGCTGCAAGCCGCAAAGAATCTCTCAAAGAAACGAGCGGATCGAGTTCGTGATGACTTGTCCGACTATGCGAAGTACAAAGGTGTCAACTTATACATTTCACAGATTTCACATGTTGGTGCTGGCATCTCCGATCCCGTGATCCCAAAACCAACCTCGCTGGCTGAAGCCAAAGAGAACATGCGGGTTGAATTCAGAATTGTACGAGTGGACGCCGAAATGGTCGCCCCCGACGCATTCGACTTCTAGCCGCAATAGCGATTTGAATTGCTACCAAATGGTTTCTTGTGAATCATTTACGCCGGAGCCGAGTGCGCTTGGCTCCGACCGGCTTCCATCAACTTATGCTAAGCAAAGCTGCGAAACTGCAAGCGCTGCCGTGTGTTCCAAATGCAACTTTGCTTGGCCCGACCTCGCCTGAATGTGCTCCGCCCCCATGGCACGTGAAACGGCCCTTTTACGGAGGAACTTCGATGCACACACTTCCCCAAGCTTTTAGTATCACATGCTTGTTGGTCATCGCGCCTACCATGTTTGGTGCTGTCGAGACTGCCTTCGCACAGCAAAATGTCGTCGTCGTGCTGGATGATTCTGGGTCGATGGATGATCGCATGAAGACGGAATCTGGTCGCAAACGCAGAATCGACGTGGCCAAGGAAGCACTGACCAAAGTACTCGGGCAACTTCCGGAGGACACCAGGGTTGGCGTCTTGGCCCTAAATAGCCGGGTCAATCGGTCGAACTGGATTGTTCCCTTCGGTGCAGGCGACTACCAACTTTGGCAACAAAATATTCAGAACTTGCGAGCTCGCGGTGGTACGCCGCTGGGCGAGTTCCTCAAGAAAGGAACAGACAAACTACTCGAAGCTAGACAGACACAGGTCTATGGCGAGTACCGATTGCTGGTGGTCACCGACGGCGAAGCCAATGATCGCAAACTCGTCGAAAAGTACTTGCCAGACATCATGACGCGTGGCATTTTTGTCGATGTGATCGGTGTAGACATGTCCACGCAGCACTCACTTGCAACGCGAGTTCACAATTACCGCAGCGCCAATAATGCTCAGGCCTTGGCAGAGGCATTATCAGAGGTCTTTGCTGAAACGGTGGCAACCGGGCAGGACGCCGACGCTGACTTTGAGATCTTAGAAGGACTACCAGAAGGGTTTGCGGAGGCGGCGTTACAGGCGATGTCAGATATCGGCAATAATCCGATAGGCACCAACTCGACTTCGAATAACCTGCCGAATACAACGTTTTCCAATGGTAACGGTACCGGTAACACCTTTACCTCGCCTTCCGCGACAGCTCAAGATATGGGGGATAGCATTGCGAGCGCTGCATTCGGAAGCATAATTTGTTGCTTTGGCGTCTTCGGATTTGTCATCGTGCTTGCTGTGGTGATGTTTGCCAAAATGGGTTCACGTAAACGCCGGTAGGTTTTCATTAGGGTTGATTCGTTGTGAGTAAAGCCAAAATAGTCCTAGCCTGTTTCATATGGCTTGTCCTTCTCGGTATCGGCGCCGGGATCTATCGCCTGTGGCTAGTTCCCAGCAAAGCAAATAAGGCCAAGGAAGAAGAGCAGGAACTTGTAGATAAGTTCGGCTCTGATTCGCAGTACGACCACCAGCTTAGCGTTGGAATCGATGCCTTTTCGGGATACGCCATTTTGCGTTCCCCTGAAATGAAGTCGCAGTTGCGTGGCAAAAAGATCCAAATGAAAGCGGTCGATGACGGTGCCAATTACGCGCAGCGTCTGAAGAGTTTGCAAGACGGCGATATTCAACTTGCCGCGTTTCCAATTGATGCTCTTCTTAAATCGAGCGCCGAGCTCGGCGGACTTCCAGCGACCATCATTGCGATCATCGACGAAACAGCTGGCGCAGATGCTATTGTTGCTTACAAACAAAAGTTCCCGAGTATCGAATCGCTCAATCAAGCCGACACAAAATTTGTGCTCGTTGGGGACTCGCCAAGCGAAACGCTTGCGCGTCTCGTACTGCACACTTTTGACCTCGATAATCTTTCCGAGAATTCCATTCTTGCGTTAGACTCCGAAAAAGCATTGCTAGACCGCTATCGCGCCGCGAAACCTAATGGCAATGAAGTGTTTGTTACCTGGGAGCCGGTTGTTAGCCAGATGGTAGGCGATGCAGAAATCATGCACACTATCTATGACAGTTCCCAGCAGTCGGGGGTCATCGTTGACGCCTTAGTGGTCAGTCGCGATTACTTGCGCAAGAACGAAACCGTCGTTGAAGACTTTTTAGAAAGCTACTTGCGAGCACGACATGCCTACAGTGCAGACGGCAAGCTGAAGCAGCTCATCGTCGAGGACGCTCGTACTTCGGGTGCGAGCCTAACAGACGCTCAAGCGGACAAACTGGCCTCGGCCATTGTTTGGAAGAACACGCAAGACAACTTGGCACACTTTGGCCTGCGCTCTGCTTCTGTAACACACATTGAAGACATGATTGACCGCATTCAACGGGTTCTGACTGAGACGGGAGGTCTTGTATCGGATCCTACCAAGGGACGATCGAGTTCGCTGTTTTACGACAAGTTGCTAATCAGTCTGCAAACCGACGGATTTTATCCTGGTGCATCCACCGAGCAGGTCCAAGAAAACAAAGTAGCGACAAAGTTGAGCGAATCTCAATGGGGACGGCTCCAGCCAATTGGAAAAGTAGCCGTTCCGCCGCTAATTTACCCGCGGGGTTCTTCAACAATCACCGAATCAAGCAGGAATAAACTCGATGACTTGATGAAGACGTTAGAAACTTTCCCCCGTGCCTATTTGATGGTTCGCGGCGATGCGAGCTCGAAAGGCGACGCTGAGGCCAACAAGAAACTGGCTCGGCAGCGTGCAGAGGCTGCTTTACAATACTTGGTAGATGGTGGCGTAGATCCCGCAAAGGTGCGTGCCGTCGAGGGCGAAATCACGGGTCAGACTTCTGTCACGTTTGTTTTGGCCGAGCTACCCTATTAAGAGGTAGCTGTTTTCCCAAGTTACAATAAGGTGCTTTTCAGTTCGTAGTTGAGTAACCAGGTGGACCCGGTCAAACGAAAGGTGATTTCCGAGCTGTTTTTCGCTCCTTCCGTCGTTCTTCCGCTCGTCGGTGGTGTGAGCGCTGGCATCCTGTCTTGGGCAAGTGCTGGAAACGTCTATCTCACCGGTGCTGCCGTTGCAGGAATCCTAGGCGGCGTAGGCTGGATGCTGACTCGTATGGTCTTCAACGTTGAGGATATTACGGAGAGGGCACTGGCTGTTGAGGCGAAAAAGAACCGGGACCAAGAAGAAGCACAATTGGATGAACTTGCTCGGAAGCTAAGGACGGACCGCGATCACCGAACACAAGATTACTTGACTCTGCTAAGATCATTGCGAGAAGAATTTGAAGAGGCTGCTGAGAAACCTGGTGGACGTTATCGAGCTGCGAAAATGAGCCAGCAAATAACACAAGTTTTGTCTGCAGCAGCCGAACAACTGGAACAAAGCTATAAACTTTGGGACCTGTCCCAAAACTTAGTGGGAGACGCGCGCGACAAGATTTTGGACAATCGTGAGCAAGTGTTGACCGAGGTCCAGGAAACGGTGGATCGCTTAAGCGCGGCCGCCAAGCAAATCAAAACAGTAATCGCGTCTGACAATCAAGTCGACTTGGCATCCATGCGTGAAGAGCTCGAAGCAACCATGATTATTGCCAAGCGAACTGAAGAGCGAATGAAAGAATTGGAGAATGAATCGGCCAAGCACGAGGCATTCTTAAAGGAATAATAGACTTACCCGTCGCCCGATTCTTGTGATCGATGAGTTATCTTTAATTGCTCAAGCTCCAAGACCGGTGACAGTTTTGAATCAGGGGTTACTACATGTTTAAAGCGATCGGAAAGTATTTTCGCGCGGTCTGGTACTTGATGACCTTTCGCGTCAACAAAGCAAGCGAAACGCTTCGGATGAATCCTGGTGTCATGGAGGCGAACTACGATCGAGTCATCGACGAAAAACGTTCGCGTTTGGGGCAATATAAAGAAGCTGTCGCTGCCATGATTGCTCAAGAGGAGAGCAAGAAAGAAAAACTCACCGAGCTGACCAAGGATATCGAGAAGCTTGAGAAGCTTAAAGCTGGTGCAGCGGCCAAAGCTAAGAAACTTGTCGACAAGTACAACGGCGATATCAACGCTGTGAAGGCTGATCCCGACTACGCCAAGTGCCAAGCGGCCTTCAAAGACTTTTCTACCACTTTGGCTGAAAAATCGCAGCGTGCAACCGACTTGGACGACGACCTCAAGGGGCTCGTTGCGAATGTTAGTGGTCACAAGACCCAAATACAGTCGCTTATGCGTGACCTCGAGCAGCTGAAAGAAGAGAAGCTCGACGCGGTTGCCGATGTACTTTCTGCTTCGGAGGAGAAAGAAATCGCCGATATGATGACCGGTCTTTCCAACGACCGTACCTCCGAAGAACTACGCGAACTACGTGAACTGCGTTCCAAGGCGAACGCCAACGCACGCATTAGCCGCGAACTCGCCGGCATGGACTCCGATCGAGCGGAAGCAGAATTTCTCGAGTACGCCCAAACCAGCGAAGCCGACGACGAATTTGATGCCTTGATCGGATTGGCAGAGAGCTCCACACCTGAGACAGATCAACCGCAACACGATGCTCAGATTCCTGAGGGATAATGCAGAGTTTTTCGAACGCAAGGAATAACAAACAACCGGGCTGGCGCGCCTCAACACGAGGATTGGCCAGCCTGTTTACTTGGAAACAAAGAACTTAACGAGGGATCCAAATGAAATCAAAACTACTACTAACCGCAGCGATATGTGGACTTTGCTGCATTCTTGGCTGCCCTTCCAACTCAGACAAGGGTGTTGGAAGTGGAAACGCGGGCGAATCAGCTCCTTCATTTACTCTCTCGTGGAGCGAATACCCAAGCTGGTCCGTCTTTGGTGTGGCTGAAGTCAACGGGCTAATCGATGGTGAAGAAGGTGCTATGGGCACCATCGAAGAGAAATGGAACGTGGATATCGTTCTGAATCTCCGTGATTACGACACTTGCATTACAGAATACGCCACCAATGTGGCTGACGCAGTTTGCATCACGAACATGGACATTCTTTCGCCCGCTGTTTCGCGTCCGGCAGTGGCAATCCTGCCAACTTCCACGAGTGACGGTGCAGATGCTTGTATCGTTGTTGGAATCGAAGGCATTGATGGCTTGGCCGGCAAAGACTCGCGTGGACTGGAAAAGTCGGTTTCGCAGTACTGCTTCGAACGCGTCTTGGAGGAAAATGGCAAAGATCCTGCAAATTTCCCATTCAAGAACATGGATCCAGGCGAAGCGGCCAAAGCGATGCAGCTGAAGCAAGATGTCGAATCCATTGTTGTTTGGAATCCATTTGTTATCGAAACCCTCCGAAAACGTGAAGATGCGAAGGTGCTTTTTGATTCTACGGCGATCAAGGAAGAAATCATCGACATGCTAGTAATAGGCAAAGATTCGCTGGAGCAGCCTGGAGGGCAACGATTTGCCTACGCTGCTGCCGAAGCCTTCTACGAAGTCAACAAACTGATTGAAGATCCATCGACGCAGGACGAGACTCTTATTGCCCTGGGTGAACGATTTGCAAAGCTGGAGCTAGAAGACATGAAAACCGTCGTGACCCAGACGAAGTTTTACAAAACAGCCGGTGATGGCTTGGCGTTGTTTGAAGACAAGAAATTTCAAGATGAAACGATGCCCGCGGTTGCGGAGTTCTTAATAACGCACGACATGGCAGAGAAGAAACCAGAATTCGGTTTTAACGCCGCTGCGGCTCAGCTGAACTTTGATTCCCAGTTTATGATTGGCACACGAGATGGTGTCGATCCTGCTTCGATCAAGTAATTCAACCAAATGAATCACCCAAGAGCCTCCGGAATGTTTCATCCCGGGGGCTCTTTGTGTATCGGCTCAGTGTAGAATACACGTCGCATATTTGTTCGGAATCCATTGGAGAACAGCTGCGTGAAGAAAACCGCCAATCTCGACCCGAGTCGTTACCAGGACGAAGGTTATTGTCTTTTTCCAAAAGTGATTTCTGCCGCAGAGATTCAGCAAGCAAGAGAAGAACTCGATCGCAACATCGCCGAAATGCCAGACCGCATGGTGGTCTACAAAGATGGAGAACACAAGGAAGTCGCATCTAGGCCAGAGTATCTTACGGAGCCGCATGCAAAGAATGAATTTTGGCTTGGGCTCTGTAAACACCCCGAGATTTTGGACGCAGTCGCATCCGTTCTAGGCGACGAATTGCTGCTTATTATGTCCCACCTTATCGTGAAGCCACCCGGAGATGGGCTGCCAGTGGCTTGGCATCAAGACAATACGTATTGGCACTCCGTTCAGGGTACCGATGTTGCCACTGTTTGGCTGGCGATTGACGACACAGACCTCAATAACGGTTGCATGCAAGTCATTCCGACCTCGCACGAGGGCTATCCAGAACTAGATAAATTTGCAACTGGAGCGAACGACCTACTCGGCCTTACGGTCGAAGTGAACGACGCCATGGTCGCTTCCGCGATTCCGCTGGAAATGGAAGCAGGCAGTTTCTCCATACACGATTCTTATATCGTTCATGGAAGTGACGCGAATCGCAGCCAGCAAAGGCGTGCAGCGTACACGATGCGATACGCCAACGCACGCACGGTGAAGGTGGATGAACAGGCGCATTGGGTTCCCGTCCACAAAGTTCGCTAGCCCCCTGCCGCCGTCAAGTTGCAAGATTTGAATGTTGAACCCCAACTACTTTTGGTTGGGTTCGCCGTTTAAACTGCGTACTTCAATCGAACTCCTCGTTGCCTTGCTTGGACAAAGCATGATTAGAAAACCAATCCCGACTTGGCTGTTTCTTTCCTTAGCCGCTTCAGGTCTTGTGCTTGCGTTGCTCGCTTATGGCGGATTGTCTTACCGGCAAACGAAAATCAATGAGTCCCAGAGTGTTCTTCCTGGCTTGTCCGGATTTGTCGATGGTTTCGACGCGATCACCAAGGCTCGCGGGTCGGAGAAGCGTCCTAAACCGAGTTGGATCAGCACGGATCTTCGAGCAACCTACTGGCGTCTTCTTTGGGGCCTATCCATCGGTAGCGCTGTGTCCATTTTGGTCGGAATCGCAATGGGAGCCTATACACCTGTCGAAGGATTCCTCAGTCCCTTTATAACCTTCATGGCTAAGATTCCGCCTACAGCCATGCTGGCAATCTATATGGTCGTCTTTGGTACCAATTTTGAAATGTATGTTGCACTGATTGGCTTTGGGATCTTCTTTACGATGGTGCAATCGATCTATCAGTCCGTGAAAAAAGACGTCCCACAAGACCTCATCAACAAGGCGTACACCTTGGGTGCATCGGAGTTTGAGGTCATCGCAGAAGTCATTTGGCGACAGATCCTTCCCCGGGTTATCGATAACATTCGCTTGCACATCGGACCAGCGATGGTTTTTCTAATCGCCGCCGAAATGCTGTTTGCTTCTGAAGGATTCGGCTACACCATTCGTCAGCAATCACGACTCGTCAATATGAACGTTGTTTACATCTATTTGGCCGTCCTGGGCATTTCGGGCTTAATGCTCGACTACCTTCTGGTGCTAATGCGCAAGCTTCTTTGCCCTTGGTTCGAAAAGTAACATTTCGAAAAACTCCCCGCGATTTGAATGGCAGAAGATACGAACAGATGCATACGTTTTGAAAATTAGGTACATGCCATGAACAGTCATTCAGAAGCTTCAGAATCCGCACTTGAGATCAAGAACCTATCGCATTGGTTCGATGATTTTCGAGTTCTCAACAAAATCGACTTGCGCATTGCGGCTGGGCAAATTGTTGCGTTAGTTGGCCCAAGCGGTTGTGGCAAAAGCACGTTACTGAAAGCTATTCTTGGCACGCATCCGGCCAACGAAGGAAGCATACTTGTCAACGGCCAGGAAATTCGCAAGCCAACTCGCGATGTTGGCATCGTCTACCAGCATTACAGCCTCTTCGACTTTCTCACCGCCGAAGCCAACGTCGCTTTTGGCCTAAAGCTGGACCAGACTTCAACTCCCTTCCGCTGGTTCAATCTTCCAGCTTGGCTCAAGCTCCGAAGACAACATCTCAAGGAGGCTCGTGACTTTCTTGAGCGAGTGAAATTGGGAGCAGCCTGCGGCAAGTACCCAAGCGAACTATCCGGCGGTATGCGACAGCGGGTTGCTATTGCCCAGGCATTGATCCTCAATCCCAAGTTAGTACTTCTCGACGAACCCTTCGGAGCACTGGACGAAGCAACTCGGGAGAGTCTCCAGATGATGTTGCTGGAGTTTTACCAAGAGAATCTCAAAGCCAGAAACGAAGGCCGCACGCCGGAATACACCATCCTGATTGTCACTCATGAATTGAACGAAGCTATTTATGTAGCCGACCGAGTCATTGGTCTCTCGAGATTCCATGATGATGGCGACCAAGGAGCGTCTGTGGTCTATGACCGCCCTTGTCCGGTTTACCATCCCGACGATGAGAAGGATCTTGCCGACTTCGTCGAACAGCGTGAAGAATTGCGAAAAGCGGTCTTCGATCCTGAGTACGTCAAACATCATTCCAAGTACGTTTCGTTCTGGAACGAACTGGGAACGCTGGCCTAATAGAACGCGGCTACCAGTAGCAAACAATTGCGAACAGCATCAAGCGGCAGGGCATTAGCCCTCGGGTACGAACGCTTGAACTTACAGCAATTACAATTCGCCGCAACCAGGCGGCTTGCGCCGCTCCTCTTCCATTTGCGGAAGCCTGGCCCGGTTTCATTTGATATGCGACGGACGACTCAACTGGCTTCCGACAATTTCTTCTTGAGTTCCCTCGTGCCCGATTCTGATTCCTTGCTCCAAATGTTCATGACGAGCAAGACAATCACAGCTAAAACGCAGCCCATGTGGATGTAGAACTGCATGTCCTGCCAACGAGTCAGAAAGATGGCCATCGCGGCGGGCAATAAAAGAAGACGCTGCCACACCGGCATCAACCGAAAGGCGTAGCCTGCAATCGCTGCAGAAAGCCCAACAATCCCGACAAACGTCGTGGCAATATTCAACGAGATCGCTGTAATCCCAGCGGCTTCATTTTCGGCGGTCAACATGATTAGCTCAGGACGAAGCACGAAAGTGAAGGGCAGGGCGAATCCGACCAAGGCAAATCGAAACGCGGCAAACGCCGAGCGAATGACATCTGCTTTCGCAATCGCTGCTCCAGCATAAGCGGCCAAGGCAACCGGCGGCGTCACCATCGACATCATGCCAAAGTAGAAAATGAACAAGTGGGCTGCCAGCGGTGGCGTGTTCAACTCGGCCAAGACGTCGCCAACCAAGATGGCCATGAGCAAATAACAAACGGCCGAAGGCAAGCCCATCCCAAGGACAATGGTCGAAGCCATGAGTAGCAACATGGCGACAATCGCATTGTCTGAAGCCAAACTCTGAACGGTCGCAGGAAACGCAGACTCAAGTCCGGTCAACGAAACCAGCGCGATGATGATACCGACACAGGACGATGCGACGATCAGCGCAACACCACTCTTAGCAGCCGCAAGCAGAGCGTCAAAGATTTTGAATAGATCCAAACGCGTCGTGCTGCTAAAAGCGCTCAACACAATAATGGCCACGAGACTGATACTCACGGAACGAAACGGAGTGAAGCCGAGCACCAACATCGCAATCAACACAATGAAAGAACCAAAAAAGACAAGACCTGGCCAAGGAGAAGAATCTCTTTCATCTTCTTCCTCATCTTCAACCTGGTCCACATCCTTGGCGCCAATGCGCTTCGAGTGGAAATGAACGGTCAGCAACAAAGCGGTGTAGTAGAGGATCGCCGGTATGAGGGCAGCTTGTATGATCTGCACATAAGTAACAGATGGCTGCACCATTTCAAGCATCATATAGGCCCCAGCACCCATGATGGGCGGCATCAAAGCCCCTCCGCTACTCGCAGCTGCCTCAACGCCTGCTGCTGTTTCTGAATTGAAACCAGAACTCTTCATCAAAGGAATGGTGAAAGTACCTGTGGTAGCCGTGTTCGCAACCGCACTTCCGGACAGCGAGCCCATCAAACCGCTACTAACCACTGCTACTTTGGCAGGCCCGCCCGAACTCTTTCGAAACAAGCGGCGGGTGGTGCCAATGACGTAACCGGTTGCGCCCGTTTTCTCAAGCAAGGTACCAAAGAGCACGAAGAGGAACACATACTTGAACATGACCCCTAAGGCCACGCCGAAGACGCCCCCGGATTGCAAAAACGACTTCTGAACTATTTCTTGCCAAGAGGCACCTGGATGCGGAAATGCCCAATCCGGCATGCTACGTCCCCAAAAGGCGTAGGCTATGAATAGCAAACATAGAATGGGTAGCGTCCAACCTATGGTTCTGCGGGTCGCCTCAAGCACCAAAACGACGCCCAACAAAGCCATGATATAGTCGATTGTCTTCTCATTGCCAGCTCGCTTTCCAAGCAGCGTTCCGTCGATCCAAAAGGCCTCGCAGAGCCTCTCACTTTGCACAAATATGTAACCAAAGCAAACGACGGTGCCTGCGACAAGAGCCCAATCTAGGACTCGCAAGGCCGATACCTTCTCCCAACGCTTGACCATTGGCCTCGTTAAGAAAACCAAGGACAAACCAAACATTCCAAAGAGAGCTAGGTTGGGCTGCTGAAGGAAAATGGTTGTGTTGACGGCAATCAAAACAAAGAGACAAAGCAATACCGACAAAACGGCTACTACAACGCTAAGCCTTGGTTTCGACGCGTTTGTCTCACCTGCCTGGGAATCTTCGTCAGCAACGCTGAGGGTATCGGAATGGGTGTTGTCAGACATAGAACTTTAAAAAGCTCCAAAAATGCGAAGTAGCCATCAACCTATGAAGCAGCAATGCCGCCCACAAAGGCGGCATCGTACTGGCTAATGATCATAAGAGTTGAACACTATTCTTCAGGCCAAATCCCAGCTTCCTTGTAGAATTTGATCGCACCGGGATGGAATGGAACGCCCGTGTCGCGGACTGCGTTCTTGGGGTTGAGGGCTTTTCCGGCAGGGTGCTTTTCCGCTACGGATTCACGGTTCTCGAAGAGTATTTTCGTAAAGTTATAGACGACGTCTTCGCTCACACTCTCGTGCGTAATCAATTGCATGTTGCCGACGTTCAGTCCCATCAGATCTTCATTCAAATCTGAATACGAGTTCGCGGGTACGGGAACCGAAAAATAGAACGGGTAATCCTTGAGCTTCTCTGATACTTCGGCGTCCAATGGAATAAAGGAGACATCCTGAGTCGAGCATAGTTGGGTTACAGCAGGAATTGGAATGGCTCCGCCCATGAATGCCGCATCCGCCTTGCCGTCAGCGATCATATCGCCCGCTTCGAAGTAGTTTCCATTCTGCACCTTGATGTCGCCATCATTCAGGCCATGAGCTGCAAGCAAGGGATTAAGAAAATAATCAAAGCCGGCTCCGGCGGGCCCCAGTACAACCTGCTTATCTTTCAAGTCCGCCATAGTCTTGATGCCGCTACTTTCCGTCGTGACGAAAACACCAACGTTCGGTGCAAGTGTCGCCACAGATCTGACTTTGTATTCTTTGTCCCAAGCACCTTCGCCGCGTGTCGCAAAGTATGCGATTCCGGCGTTTGACATTGCAAATTGAAGCTCACCGGCTTCCAACTTGCGAATATTCTCCTGAGTGCCCTTCGTGCCCTTCGTGGAAACTCGCCAATTCAAATCGCCTTTATTGGCCTCAACAACATTTGCGACGGCATTGCCGACGGGTGCGAATGCTCCTCCTGGAGCCGCCGTTCCCAGCGTTACAAAAGTTCTACCACCACCAGATCCACCGCCGGCATCCGATCCACCCTTGGAATCGCAACCATTGAAGAGCAGGACACCTGCCAGGGCCAGAAAGGTGAAGGAGCCAGATATCGCGATTCTGCGTAAGATCATTGGGATTCTCGACGGAAAGATTTTGTTACCTGCTGTACAGCCCGTTTTGTGCAGCCCCGTTTCGATGAGGCCCGTCCAAGGCTAATCAAGATGGTAGCACTAGTTTTTCAGAAGCACCATATCGGGGGAACAAGGAAACCGCGAAGCCAAGCTGTGGATTGCCAATCGCCCTCGAAATATGATGGAGTGGCGACTCCGTTTCTCCTTCTTCGTTTTCTAAAGTCAGCTGTTTTTAAACATCTATGCGAATTTCAATCCTGCTGTGCTTGTTGCTCCTTTTGAACTCGACGCTATGCCTGGGCCAAAATACCGATTCGGCGGACCTTCCGCTTGCGAGCGTTGAAGTAGATCCGCAGATCCCGACCAGTAAAGAAGTCCTGCGTTATAGCTGGGGTGAAGATGTTTCAAGCCATTTTCAAATTGAGACCTATCTGAAGAGGATAGCCCAAGCAGCGCCGGATCGAAGCAAACTGGTGAAGTACGGCGAATCCTATGAGGGACGGTCACTTAACTATTTGGTAATCTCCTCGGCAAAGAACCTTTCGCGAATCGACGAGATTCAATCCAACAATCTGCAATTGGCAGACCCGAATACTCAGGCTGAAACGGCAAGAAAAATTGCCGGAGCCAATCCAGGCGTTGTCTGGCTGGCTTACGCTGTTCACGGAAACGAAATTTCGCCTTCCGATGCAGCCTTGGTCACCGCTTATCACTTGCTGGCCGATCAAAGCGAGGCGACTAAGCAGATCTTGAACAACTTGGTCGTCATCATCGACCCGCTTCAGAATCCGGATGGACGAGATCGTTTCGTCAATGTCTTTCGAGAAACACGCGGTATCTTCTCGCAGAGTTTTCCCTTGGCCAATGAGCACACCGAACGCTGGCCGTCTGGGCGATCCAATCACTATTGGTTTGATATGAATCGGGATTGGTTCCGGCACAGCCAGCAGGAAGTTCAAGCCAAGGTGGCGGCCTACTTGGACTGGCAACCACAGATCTATGTGGATGCTCACGAGATGGGAGCCAACAGCAGTTACTATTTCCCACCTGCGGCCGACCCAAAAAATCCTTATTTGATGCCCGCTCAATTAGATTGGTTCGGCAAACTTGGGAAACACCAAGCGGGCTGGTTCGATCGTTTCGGTTTTGGCTATGTGACTCGCGAAATCTTTGACGCCTTTTACCCAGGCTATGGCAGTGAGTGGCCCACTCTACAAGGCGGGCTCGGCGTGCTTTGGGAACAAGCCAGTGCGCGAGGTGCTATTGTAGATCGCGAAGACGAAACACAACTTAGCTACAAAGACGGCGTAAGAAACCACTACGTCAGTGGCATCGCGACGCTTGAATTTGCTTCGCAGAACCGCGAAGGACTCCTGCAGCAGTTTCGTCGTGCCAAGGTCTCTGCGGCAGAGGAAGGCAGCGAAGGAAAGGTGCAGCATTATTTCCTAAGTACCTCGCGTCCCAACCGCTCCGCCGAGCTAGGGCACATGCTGGAGCGCAACGGCATCGAAGTGGATCGATTGGAGCAGTCCCTCTCCGTCGAATGCAACGATAGCGAACAAGACACGTCTGCAGTTCGAACTATTCCCGCCGGTAGCCTGCACATTTCCGTTGCACAGGGCAATTCGCGACTCATCCGCGCACTGCTGGAGCGCTCCGTCGAAATGGACGACAAATTCTTGCGGCGGCAGCTGGAACGAAATCAATTGCGACTGCCAGACGAGATCTACGATGTAACCGCCTGGAGTATGCCACTGGCTTTCGACGTCAATTGCTATCGGACGGGTGAAGTCGAAGAATTGCAACTTGCCGAATGGCCAGCCAAACCCAATAGTCGCGAACTTGCGATTGCCAAAGTTGCCTACTTGATCCCAGGAACGGACGGCGCGATTCGAATGGCAGCAGAGCTCTTACAAAAAGGCTTGCGTCTGCACGTAGCCGACGAGCCCTTCAAGATCGGCGGCAGGCGCTTCAATCGCGGCACACTCATTGCAAAAGTCTCTGAGAACGAGCCAAACCTGCACGGGCAATTAAAAGCTGCGATGAACGCTTTTGATTGTGAAATCCTGTCGACAGATACGGCTTACGTCGAAGAAGGCGCCCACATGGGTGGTCCAGACGTCCATTGGGTGAAACCACCGAAAGTGTTGCTCGTCGTACAAGCACCCACCAACTACTCGTCTGGCCATACTTGGTACTTGTTCGATCAAGTCTTGCAGTACCCTACCACGCGTGTCTCAGGCCGCTACTTTTCCTCGGTGGACTTGAGTCAGTTTAATACGATTGTGATTCCAGATGGCTCATTCAATGCCGACAATGGCTTTACCAAAGGACTGGCTGAAAAGCTGCAATCGTGGATGCAAGCCGGCGGGACACTGATAACACTTCGCGGCGGAACAAGCTGGGCCGCGAGCGAGGATGCCAGTCTGCTCAAGAACAAGATCTTAAAACGCCAAGTTGAAGTGGCGAAAAAATCTACTGAAGAAAAGGAATCCGAAACACGCGAAGTCACACCCGATAATGTGCCAGGAGCTTTTCTTCGGGCCAACGTGTTTGATCGGCACTGGGTCACCTTTGGCTATAAGCCAACACTCAACACCTTCTATACCGGCCGACTCGTACTTTCACCAACCACGGAAACCGATGGCAGATCCCTAGTGACCTTCAACAAACAAGACACACTTCTATCGAGCGGTTTTTGCTGGCCCGAAAGCCTAGAGCTGCTGGCAGAAACTCCCTATGTTGTTTATCGCAGCGTCGGTCGCGGCCACTTAGTATCCTTCACGGACGATCCAAACTTCCGAGCGATGTACCCATCGTTGCAAAGGCTTTTTATCAATGCCGCGATATTTGGAGCAGGGCATTAACGGCAGCCTGCGAGGCGCATTTGAGCTCCCTCACAAGCTCCGATGTTATCAAAACATTTCCTAGATAAAGCGAAGCAAAATGCTGAAGTACCTAGCACTTGGCGACAGCTACACCATCGGGGAGAGTGTGCCTGAAGCAGATCGCTGGCCAAATCAACTTGCGGCACAGTTCAAGGACGATCCTGCGTTAGCCTTCGCCAAGCCCAAGATCATTGCCAAAACCGGTTGGACCACCGCCGAGCTCTTGCAGGGCATTGAGGATGCCAAGCTGGGTGAAGCCAGATTCGACTTGGTCACGCTTTTGATCGGAGTCAACAACCAATACCGTGGCCAAGACTTTGAAATCTACGAGCGTGAATATGTGGAGCTGCTAAAAATCGCGACCCAATTCGCCCTTGGTTCCGCGCAGCATGTGATTGCGGTTTCGATTCCTGATTATGGCATCACGCCTTTCGCCGAGAAAAAGGAATTGGACGCTGACAAGATTGCGAAGGAACTGGATCAGTACAACGCCTTTGCAAAGAAAACTATTCTGGCTGCGGGAGGTCACTGGGTTGAGATTACGAAAGCATCTCGCAAACAAAGCCTACGCAAAGCTATGCTCGCCGAAGACGGGCTGCACCCCAGCGGCAAAATGTATAAGACTTGGGCGAAGAAGGCCGTGCCAGCGGTCAAGAAGTCTTTTGCCTGATCGGCAATCGCGGGCGCAAATCTCGCGTACTCATCATGTCACCGGAGAATCATCAATCCTCGCCGACAAATAGAGTTTGTCGAGGACGATCTCTCGCATAGCACTGGCAACTTTGCGAATGTCTTGCTGCGTGTTGTACAAAGGTGCAATCCCAATGCGGATGATATCAGGCCCCCGAAAGTCCGGGATGACTTGGAAGCGATCAATTAAAACTTGCGTTATGCGCCTTGCTTCAGGATGAGAGATGGAGATGTGCGAGCCGCGTGATGCGGCCGAAGTAGGACTTTGAAGTTGAAATCCGAGTTCGGATAGGTCCCGATCAAAGAGCGAAATAAGCACCTCCGAAAGCTCTATCGATTTCTTACGAAGCTCGGCAATTCCCGACTGCGAAACCAAATCGACGCCGGCCTCAATAGCGGCCAAACTCAAAATCGGTGGTGTGCCGACCAAGAATCGCTCGATGGTCTCGGCTGGCTCGTACTGCGGGCCAAACTCGAAGGGACTGCGATGGGAAAACCAGCCCTGGAGCGGATTCTGTAGTGTGCTTTGCAAGTTCTTGCGAACGTATAGAAAGGCCGGCGCTCCGGGACCACCACAGAGATACTTGTAGGTACAGCCAACTGCCAAGTCCGCTTGGCAGCGATTTAGCTCTACGGGTATGGCTCCAACAGAATGACTCAGATCCCACAAGACTAGAGCTCCCGCAGCATGCGCGGCTTGCGTAACGCGATCCATATCCCACATCGCGGCACTGCGAAAGGCAACGTGGCTGAGACTCACCAGCGCGGTATCCTGGTCGATCGCTTTCAACAATTCTTCGACTGGCGCCTCGACATCTGCAGCCGAGCCGACGGCATGCAACTGCTGTGCGTTGCCAGCTGAGCTCGCGGCCGATTCCAGGATGTAAAGGTCGGAAGGAAAATTGGTTGCATCGGTGACGACTTTGGAACGGCCCGATTTCAGTTGTAGCGCTGCCGTCGCCAGCTTAAAAAGATTGATGCTGGTCGAGTCCGCAATGACTACTTCACCTTCGCTCGCGCCAATCAACCGTGCGATCTTGTCACCCAGTCGAATCGGCAAGTCAATCCAATCCTTGTTCCAGCCTCGAATCAAGTCTTCGCCCCAGCCCTCGCGCACCAGCGTCACGACGCGTTGCATGGCCGCCAAGGGCAAGCGACCGAGACTGTTGCCATCGAGATAGCAAAGGTCAGGATCAGCGTTGTAGAAGTTGGACATGAAGGACAGATGCTCCGAGTGCAAGTTTTCGGCAAGCGATAGATCGAACCGAAGCATGATACCGCGAGGAAAAGGTTCAAGCGGAGAAGCGGTGGTGAACAGGGCAATTGAAAGTTCAAACTGGGCTGCTTCAACTAACTTGGCTGCTTCAAACCCGCCCATAGCGGAACTCGTCAAGAGCTTCGGCCGCTTCCACTAACCCGCCGCGTCAGCTAGGTACCCAGCCATCCTATGCTTGCCGAGGGTCGTGCTGCGACAGCACGGAGAGGTTCCTGTTCCACCCACCGCGTACCCCCACCGCCACCTCTTCCGAATCGTCAAAAGGGACTGGCCGAAAGTCTTGACGACTTCCGCTACGAGATTCACATCTTCCAGGGAGCTCGGTAACGCAATCCCAAGCCGATCAACTTGCTGAGCAAATCTTCGTAGCTCAAGCCTTCCTTTTCCGCCGACTCGGCGAAATCTTCGCCATAGGACAAGTTCGGATTGGCGTTCGCCTCCAGCACGTAAACTCGTCCATCTGGGCGAAGGCGCAGGTCCATACGGGCGTAACCGCTGAGGTCCAAGGCCTTGTAGACTTTCTTGCAGACTCGGGCGATCTGCTTTTGCGTCGCTTCGGACAACTCCTTTGCCGGACCGGTTTCCACGCCTAGCTTCTCTTGGTAGCCACGATCCCATTTCACTTTCCGAGTCGCAATGATCGGTTGATCGCTCTTATTGAACCACAGCTCCCATATCGGCAACGTTTGAAGGCGATCGTTGCCAGTCACACCAACGTATAGCTCCCGGCCCTCGATGAATTCTTCCGCCAACGCATCCGCAAGCGTGTGTTCGTGCACAAAAGCAACGCGTTCAGCCAGTTCATGGTCGTCGTAAACCAAGCTGCTTTGTGATATCGCCAGGGAAGCGTCGTCGATGACCGATTTCACGAATATTGGATAATTCAGTTTCTTGGGGCGAACCACTTTCCGCCCGATTGGGAACACCGTGAATTTAGGCGAAGGGATTCGATGGAAGGTCAGAATCTTCTTCGTAAGCGCCTTATCCTTCGACAGGAGCAAGCCACGCGGATTACAGCCAGTATAAGGCTGGCGCATCAGTTCCAAGTAGCTAACAATCGCTTGGTCGTAGGTGACGACACCATGGAATTCCTCCAGGAGATTGAAAGCGACGTGCGGTGAGCGTTTGAGGATTGCTTGCCGAATCGGCGTCAGATCGTCGCTCAGTCCAAGCACTTCCACTTGATGCCCCATTTCTCGGAGCGTGGAAATCACATCAAATTCTGTCTTCCACTCATCAATTTCCTTTTGCGAGTGGCCATCCAATTGCTCGGGCGGGACAAGATTCTCTGCGACCAGGGCTAGGACGCGCAGTTGCTTCATAGGGCGACCCTGTGATTGCCCTCGTGCAAGTAATTCATTGTCTGAACCGTTAACAGGACCATCACGTCACGTTTTGCTTCCGCCTCGCTAGTACTCAATCGCAGCTTTAATTCTCGACATCGATCGATCATTTCCGACAAGACTTGGTCAATGGTGTATTGGTATTCGCCCGTCCACTTGGCGACACTCTTGCGTAAATCGGTTCTTGAGCGTCTCAAAAAGGAACAGGCGGTAGTATTGCAAGCATGCTCTGACTTGTCGGAAAACAGGCGTCTCAAATCCCGGTCATAAAAACTTGGGTGCTCTAATCCATAGTGAGCTCTCTTATTCTCATAATGCTCACGCAAGGTCTTCTTGAGTGTTCGCATCGGATCGATGTGAGCCCGCGAGGTCACCATTGGCTTACGGCGCGAAACGGATTCCATTGTATCGTTGACGTATTCCAGCTTCTTGAGAGCTGGCCAGTCACGATATTGATGCCGCCAACGCGATCTTGGACGCAACCAAACAGCGAAGGTTTCCGCAAAGTCCTCAACTGGATGGCTCTGAGCATACCACATATCCAGATGCAACACGAAGCTTCGACTGTAGGGCTTGGGACGGTAGTAATCTGGGTAAGGTGCTGAAACTCTACCAAATACCTCGCGATATCGCTTTCGACGTCGGAGTCGATAAGCTGTATCAATGCAGTGCCCCGCTTCATGCCGAAGAATTTTCATGCACCACTCGTGGTTTCCACCTTCTACTTCGAGGACTTGCTTACGTTCCAGTCGCGCCAATCTTGGGTGGGCCAAGTAAAAAGGAATGGCGATTCCAGGAACCCCATCAGGCGAAAACCACTCGTCTGACAACCAGCAGTGGGGGCGGAAGTTAATCTTGCGTTCAGCAAGCTCAGAATAGAGTTGTTCGATCCGATCTTCGAGCGGTGTTCCCGCAATTGTGACACCAAGGTCACACATCCGCATATCGAGGAGCTCGTCGTCGGAAAGGAAGTCAAGCACAGGTTTGGCTTGCTTCTTTTTTCGTCTGCTCACGTGGAGTTTCGTCCTTAAGTCTGCTCGCATTACGATCCCGTATTCCAACGGCCCCAAAAAGATAATCTATCGAACGAAAAAACCCTAGCATTTGTTTGAAAGAAAAGCCGGACTTTTCTCCGCTTTACACCCCTCGAACACGAGCTGCAATAACGTTAGATTTTTGATTGCGACTTTAGTACAACATGACAATCGAAAGCAAGCCTGACTATGAAAGCCATCGCTGTTACACCGGGACAACCGCACAGTGTTCATCAACGTGATATTCCTGAACCGGACATCAACAAAATCGCCGATGGCAAAGGCGTGCGTGTCAAAGTCCTAAAGGTTGGTGTCGACGCCACAGACCGTGAAATAAATGACGCCCTCTACGGCAATTCTCCTCCAGGCGACGACTACCTAGTCCTTGGCCACGAATGCTTTGGCATCGTAGAGGAAGTTGGCCCCAATGTTCGAAGGGTCAAAGCTGGAGACTATGTCACGGCGACAGTAAGACGTCCCGGCGGCTCCATCTACGATTCCATTGGCACCTACGACATGACCAGTGAGGAAACCTACTACGAACGTGGAATCAACCTGCTGCACGGCTACCTGACCGAGCAGTTTGTCGACTCCGAGGACTACATCGTCCGCGTTCCCAAGGGCTTGAAGCACTTGCACGTGCTGATGGAGCCGATGAGCTGTGCTGCCAAAGCCATCGAACAAGCTTACGAATGCCAGCGTCGCATGAAAGTCTGGAGCCCCAAGCGTGCTTTTGTGCTCGGAGCTGGCCAAATCGGACTGCTTTCCACCTTGGTCCTCAAGCTCAAAGGACTGGAAGTATTTACGCTCGCCCGAGCTCCCGGCCCGCACTTGAAGAGCGAAATCGTTGAAGGCATGGAATGCACCTATGTCTCTACCAATGAAACGCCATTGCTAGAACTGGCTGACAAAGTAGGCAAGGCAGATTTGATAATCGACGCAACGGGAAGCAGTCGGATCGCATTTGAGGCCATGCAAGCCCTGAATTTGAATGGAGCGCTGGCTTGGACCAGTATCACGGGCGGAGACAATAAAACGGAGGTTCCATCTGACAAGATCAACATCGAGTGGGTGCTAGGGAATAAACTTCTTCTGGGATCCGTGAACGCCAATAGCACACACTTTGAGGCTGGCATCAAAGACTTGGCCCTTGGAGAAGTTATGTTTCCTGGCGTTCTTGAAAAGATCCTAACCAGCCCCGTCGATGGACTCGAGAACTACGCCGAAATGATGCGGCTGCTCGTCGAAGACAAGGATGCATTGAAAGTTTATGTGAACGTGGCAGACGAATAGTGCTCAAGCATTCCACCCCTCAGATCCCGCTCCTGAAGCAGATACCGACCCGTTGGGAACAGCACCCTTTCCAGCGGGTTGTTTTGTGCGCATTTAGAGTGTTGTTCCCAGTGCAGACATTTTGCCCACCGAAGCTGCGCCCAATGATGGCTTTATCTGCGACCCTAATGTGCCTGACAGGTTGCGGTTGGTTCGAGTCCGGAGCACCCACAAGCGAAGCTATAGTGCCTCCCGATCAATCCGCCGGCTCTACATCGACGACCGGAGAAGATCCTGCCAGAAACTCTTCGGTTACTACGAAAGTAGACTCGCAGTTGGCAAACAATCGACCAACAGTATCGCAGGCAACCTTGGCACTGGCCCTTGCCGCAATCCAGAATGACGAAAGCAACACACTGGAGCTTGAGGAGCAAGCACCCGACAATTTGCCGGAGCAGATCCGAGAGCTGGATGGAAAACTCCTGGACCTATTGCTCGATGGTGGTGGCCTAAACGGCGCTGGCCTAAGCCAACTGGCACCGCTCAAGTCGCTGTTTCATCTGCGGATTCGCAATGAAGCTCTCAGCAATAAGGCTTTGCAGACCATTGCAACGAACCATCCGCAACTGGAAATATTGAATTTACCACAAGCGCAAGTCGATGCGCAAGGAATCGCCCACCTACAAGGCCTTCCGCGGCTACGCCAACTCAGACTCAGCGGTCCTGGATTGGATGACAGCGCCGCCGAAGAGATCGCTAAGCTTCCTTCACTGGAGTATTTGCACTTAATTAAACCGAACATCAGCGCTCAGGGCCTTGAGATGCTCTCAATTTCCCCCAAACTCGCCTCGTTGTACATTGACGACTGCCCTCTGCCCGACGCTGCCTGGACCGAACTTTTTCAAGCCAAGCCCCAGCTCCATGTCCATATCAACCAGGAACATCATGACCGTGATCCCAATGCCGATCCACATCCTTAGTGCTGACTTTGGAAAGCACACCAGCTATTAGTGGGGTCTTCACGACTTGAATTAAATTCTGCTTGCAAAGCACGCCGCAGCATAAAAGTCAGCGACTCAAAAGTACTCAAAAAATAAGCAATGATTTGCGTTCGTTTTTCAGTACGGCACTTTCTCTTTTCTTGTATTCGCCTGGAACTGATCGGAAAAAAATCTCAGCAGAGTACAAAATCACTCCGGCGA
>JBCCEO010000029.1:0-21878 GCA_039030255.1 Planctomycetota bacterium
GGTGTCGATGCTTATAGCTTGATCGAGCAGGGCAAGGTCGACCGAATGCTCCAGGCCTCTCCCCGAGATCGAAGAATCATTTTCGAGGAAGCCGCGGGCATAAGCCGCTTCAATGCCAAGAAAGCTGAAGCGAATCGTCGACTGGAACGCGTAGATCAAAATTTAACACGACTCAAAGACATTGTCGACGAAGTCCATACCCGCCTCAGTCGCCTCAAGTCGCAGGCAACCAAAGCCCAACGCTACCGCGAAATGACCGCTCGCCTACAAGAGCTGAGAATGCGGCTGGGTTGGACCGAGTATTCCGAACTGACAGAAAAATGCGATCGCATAGAAGCGAGAATCCAGCAGCTCCATTCTGAATTCACGCTCAAACAAGTCGAACAGGAAGAGGCCAGGGAGGCAGCGCGAAACGCCGAACTCACTTTGCATAAAGTTGCTTCGGAATGCCAAGAAGTTGAAGGGCGACTGCAAGAAGCGCAACAGCGTATCGCCGTCTGCCAGAACCAGCAAGAATCTCTCTGGTCAATGATTAATGAGCATGATTCAGAGGCAAAACGACAAGCCATACGGCTTGCCACGCTACGCAACCGAGCGGGATCGGTCCAAAAGGAAGTCGACACTGTTCGTGGCCAACTGGTTTTGTTTGAACAAAACTATTCGGAACTGAAGAAACAGTCCGAGGTATCAAGTCATGCGGCCGGTGAAATTCGCAGAGAGATATCGCAAGGCAACCAGCGTCGTGAAGAGTTGCGCAAAAGGCACGTCGAACTCTTGAGACAATTCACCGAATCCGAGGCAACAGCGGCCGAGCATCGTGATCTTATTTCACAGCTTACGGCCAGCATCGTTAGCGTCGAAAAATCCATTGCCGAGCAAACAACGGCGCTAGAATCAGCTCGCAAAATTGCGGACCAAGCAGCATCGCGGCTGGCCGAAGCTCAAGCAAAGCGAGCGAGTGCACAGCGCGAAGCAGATACACTACGAACTGACATCGAAAGTGACCACAGTAAGGCAACGCAGCTTGGCGAACAAAGCGCTAACTACGCCGGACAACTGACAGGTGCTGCCGAAAGACTAGAGATCCTGGAGCAGTTGCAACAGCATTTGGACGGTGTCGATGCTGGAGCTCGACACATCCTAGATCTAGCAACGAAATCGGAAGATCCTGTCTTTGCATCGATTCATGGGCTCGTCGCCGAACTGCTAACGGTTGATGTTGAACTTGCCCCGCTGATCGATACAGCTTTAGGAGCCTCCGCGAACATCTTAGTGCTCGAGGACGGACAGCTTGTACAACGTATTCGCTCTGGCGCGATGGACATTCCTGGTCGACTCAGCCTAATGCGACTCGACCGAATCCCGTCGCGTAGGTTCGGTGAAAAAGTTCAATTGGATGGGCTTGATGGAGTTATCGGCCGCGCCGATCGACTGGTGCGATGCAAGCATCGCTTTATGCCATTGATTACCTACCTGCTGGGAACCACTTGGATCGTCGACAGTCTCGACGTAGCCTTGGAGCTCGGGCATTTTCGTGGTGCAGGATTGCGTTTTGTAACACGCGGCGGTGAAATGATCGAAGCCGATGGTCTCCTCACGATAGGGGCGATTCAATCCGCATCTGGACTCATTTCGCGTCAGAGTGAAATGCAAGATGCCAAGGATGAAATTTCACAGTTACGCTCTCGACAGCTCGCCGCGCAAGAAGAAATCGGAATTTTGAATCGACGCATCGGCGAGCAAAAACCAATTCTGCAAGAAAAAAGCGAGACGCTTCAAGAGTTAACGCAAGAAGTCTCCCGACAACTCGCGCTCCAACAGAGCTCCCTGAGCACCAAAGATTCGATTGCTCAAGGTGTGGCAGAATTGAATCAGCAGCTCGAAGCAAAAAGGACTTCCTTTGAGGATTCCAAGCCGAAGGTCGAAGAAATTCAGACTGGCATGGCGAAAATTCAGCAAGAAATCCGCTCCGTCGAAAATGAGCTAGGCACACAAGATTCTGCACTCGCGGAAAAAAGCAAGCAGCTCGAACAAGTCGGCAAGCAAGAAACAGAAGCCAAAGTAGAGCTTGCCCGCTCCGAGCAAAAACTTGAATCGGTTCGTGTCACATACGAACAAAGCAAGCGCAGTCAGGAAGAAAGATTGCTGGCGTTGGAAGATGCAGAGTCCGAATTGCGCCGCCGCGAAAGGAAACGTAAGAGCAACGAATTAGAGATTCTCAATTTAACCAGCGAACTTAGCGAATGTCATCTCGTTTGCGAGGCGGAAGAAGGTGCTCTGGACGAACTTGCCGAAAGCGCGGCTTACCTGCGCGACCAGCGTCAATCGACGGCAAAGAAACTTGAGCAGGTCAACCGAACGATCGACAAGATTGGTCAGCAGAAAGAAACTTCGAAATTAGAACTAGAACGGTTTCGTGAATCAACTACAACCCTCGTCCAGCGTTTTGAGGAAGATTACAACATAGACTTCGAGCAAGTCAAAACATCTGAAATCATCGAGGACAAACAGGAACGGCAAGTATTAGACGCCGAAGCCGGACAACTGCGGCAAGATGTCGCCTCGGTTGGTGAAATCAACATGGCCGCTCTGCAAGAACTAGACGAATTGCAAGAACGCTACGACTACTTAAACGGTCAATACGAAGACCTCGAAGCTGCCAAAGAGTCCTTGCAGCGGATTATTCAGAAAATCAACCAAGACTCGCGACGCTTATTCTCCGAAACTCTTGAAGTCATTCGGCAGAACTTCCAGAAGCTCTATCGTAAATCCTTCGGCGGGGGTAGCGCCGACATCGTGCTCGACGAGGGCGAAGACGTCTTGGAATGCGGAATCGATATCATCGCCACGCCTCCTGGCAAAACTGCACTATCCAACTCTTTGCTCAGCGGCGGTGAAAAAGCACTGACTGCCGTGGCGCTGCTGCTTGCAATATTTCAACATCGCCCCAGTCCGTTTTGCGTGCTGGATGAAGTAGACGCTCCATTTGACGAAGCCAACATTGGTCGATTTGTAAGCGTGCTTCGCGAATTCTTGGATTGGACGAAATTTATCATCGTCACACACTCCAAGAAAACAATGACTGCCTCCACGACCTTGTACGGCGTGACCATGCAAGAGTCCGGAGTGAGTAAGCAGGTCGCTGTGAAGTTCGAGGATGTCAATGAAAAAGGCGAAATCATCAAGGACCGCAAAGCGGCATAACGCAGATCGCTCATCGCTCATCGCAGATCGCTCAACGCTCAACGCTCAACGGATCGATTCTGGTTTCGAAGCGTTTCAAGCCGCTGCATCAATTCTTCCACCTTGTCAGGGTGATCCTCGGCCAAGTCGTTGGTTTCTGCGAGATCGACTGACAGATCGTACAGTTGAAATGGGCCTTGAAAGGGTCTGCCCTTGGGCTGCTGACGTCCACCTGAGCCGTTCCCAGCGACGAGCTTCCACTTGCCTTGACGAATCGCGAACATACCCGCAGCAGAATGATTGATTACCGGCACGCCTCTTGCCAATCTAGCTTGCTCCCCTTCCGAAGTGTCGCTGGCGAGCGCCGAGTAAAGTGAAATACTATCCTCGGCTTGATCCGAAGCAAGTTCGACGCCAACAATATCCGCAAGCGTTGCGTAAATATCGGTTAAACATACGACACTGATCGACTTCTGCCCCGCAGGGATCTCAGCTGGCCACCGCACAAAACACGGCACCCGATGTCCGGCCTCCCAGACGTCGGCCTTCGTTCCCCTAAGTGGACCGTTTGCTCGGTGATTTTCAGGCCGGAAGCCTTGAATACGAACATCATCAACATGATCTTTTCGCCCGGATTCATCATAGCGATGCATGTAAGAACCATTGTCGGAAGTAAAGATGACCAGCGTGTCCTCAGATTCACCAGTACGCTCAATCGCATTAAGTACTTCGCCAACCGTCCAATCAACTTGGTGCACAAAATCGCCGTATTCTTTGAGACCCGTCTTACCACGAAATCGCTCATGCGGCTGCGTAGGCTTGTGAGGGCCAGTAAGCGGCATATATAAGAAGTACGGATCGTCTCCGTCGGCTCCACGCTCAATGAACGCAACTGCCTCATCCTTCAAGCGGTCAAGAACTTCATCCACAATGAAGTCTTCGCTTCTTGGGCCCTTGCGGATGAAGTGCGGGAAGGCAATCGCCTTTTGCTGTAGCGTAGGCTTCATGGTGAAACCGTCATTCCGAATGTAAACGTAAGGAGCCATATCCAAGGATGCACTGACGCCAAAGTAGGAATCGAATCCGTGCTGCAAGGGCCCATTGGCAATCGTGCCCGCATAGTCGACCCCAGGGTCACCGTCCCATTGGGATACATCGGAATCTTCATTGAGCATCGGTAGCTCCATACCCAAATGCCATTTCCCGACTGCTCCGGTTCGGTAGCCCTGAGATTTCAGCATATCGGCAATTGTCTCTCGGCCTTCCTCAATTAGCGGCTTGCTGTAGCCACCGAGCACACCACGTTTCAGCTTTGATCGCCAACAGTACCTCCCCGTCAATAATCCGTAACGCGTCGGAGTACAAACCGCGGAAGGCGAATGGGCATCAAGCATCGCCAAACCTGAATGAGCCAATGCATCTAGATTCGGTGTAGGAATTTTGGATTCTGTATTGAGAAACCGCACATCGCCGTAACCCATGTCATCGGCCAGAATGACCACAATATTGGGCTGCTCAGCATGGGTGCTTGGCATCCACAGGAATACCAATCCTAGGACGATGAGAAGGCAACTACGCATTTGGATTCAAACTCTCTTCTTGTTACGTTGAATTTCAATTTCTTCGAGTGAGTATAGTCGCCCTGTTCCCGCGCCTGGACATTCCTTGCAGGTTTCTTCCCAGTCGCCGGGCGTATTGATGGTCGAGTTCCAAAACGGCCAAGTACGACATTGGATGGGGCGAGCTCCGTAAACTCGGCAACCACGGCTTTCCGTATCTAAGAAGATACAGTCTCCATTGTCATATTCGACCAGACTAAACCTTGAGCCAACGCGTCGCACGTAAAGCGAACAAAACTCGTCTTTGTGCATCTTCACTTCTCGCGCCATCGCCGCGATCTCTGCTTCGTCGACCCAAACATAACCTGGCTCACCAGAACAGCAACCACCGCATTGCGTACACTCGAACCGGAGTCCCTCTGCATACCAAGGAGTTGAATTCATGGCTTACCCCAAGATCTCGCGTAATGATGCTAGTACGAAATCGACTTCGTCAATCGATGTCGATCTTGAAGTACTGAATCGCAATGTTCCTCCACTTTCTACGGAACCGAGGTGGTCATGCACAAGGGCTGCACAATGCCAGCCTGTTCGAGCTTCGATTCCGTACTCGCCGTCCAGAATATTGCCCAAGTCCCCGATATCCCAGTCATCCACCTTGATGCTAACCACAGGTACAAAATTATGTTCTTTCGAAAAATCGTAATCTCCAACTACGTTCACGCTTTCAATTTCAAGAAGCCCGCGAACCAGATGTTCGAAAGTTGGGCGCCAGCCAGCAGCCAAGTCCTCCAGTCTTGCAAGTTGACCGGCGGCAGCCGACATCGAGGCAATTCCCGGCAAATTCAGATTGCCAACTTCAACCGAATGCGGCCAAGTCGGATTTGCTCGGACATTCTCACTGGCAGTCCCCGTTCCGCCTTGCATCAAAGGAATAAGGTTGGGCCAATAATCTACACCTAGCATCAGCAGGCCAGTGCCGACTAAGCCGCGAAGGCCTTTGTGACCTGCTGCTGCCAAGCCACCAATGCCCGATGCGTCACAATTAATTGGAACGTAGCCTAGAGTTTGCGAAACGTCGACCAAAAACGTCAACCCGTTCCGCCGAGCAAACTGACTCCACGTACCTAGATCATTTACCGCGCCCGTCACGTTGGATGCGTGGCCAAGCACTAAAGCTTGAGTCTTCTCCGTCACCATTCCTTCTGTGGCGGTCAAGTCTGCCCGCCCCGATGCATCGGCGGGCGCAAAGCATAGATTCTCGTCAGTCCCTCCGAAAAGCTGCACAAGCGGTCGCAGCACACTATTGTGCTCCATCTCTGTCGTAAGCACGATGGACTCGCGATCAAGCAATCCGTGCAGAAGGCAATTCAGGGCATGAGTCCCACTGTTGCAAAAAGCGATGGTTTTCGAATTCTGGGCTCCAATCAAGTCGGCCACATTGACTCGTGCTTCCAGAAGCAGATTTTCTGCGTTCAGAGCGCTTCGATACGCTCCACGGCCTGCAGTGGCGCCACAATGCTCAACGTAGTCACATGCTGCTTGAACTCCAGCCTGGCATTTAGGCCAAGTCGTGGCCGCGTTATCCATATAAATTCGACGAAGCGGCTTTGAAGATGCTTGCATAGAAAACTCTAGCCGCCAATCTGGTACATCGAACGCACCGGCTGCTCAAAATTTGGATTGGCAATTCCATGCGCAGCATGCTTCGCGTCGACGCAATCCAACAAGACGGAATGGAGTTTCCTCCTCGAATCCGCCGAATCGCTTTGCAAATATGGCCCCACGTCCCACTCTTCGGTCCCAAATAGACAATTGCGAATTTTCCCTTCGGCTGTCAAACGTAGGCGATCGCAGGCCGCGCAAAAGGGTCGCGAAACAGAATCAATGAACCCAAGCCTTGCTTCCCCACTTTCCCCGCGAAAACGAAATTCGCGTGCCGGACGGGACGGATCGATTGGATCGATTGCAACCAATTCACCAAACCGCTCGCCAATCAACGTTCGCAATTCGTCCCCGCTGACCATCCGCTGCGCATTCCAGCTTCTTTCCGCATCAAGTGGCATAAACTCGATGAAGCGAATTGGAAGACTTCTCTCCATCGCAAAGGCGACTAAGTCGAGGACGCCATCCAGGTTTACGTCGCGCAGAACCAAAGCGTTTAACTTGATTTCCAGCTCTTCATACTGCCGGGCTGACTCGATACCTTGCAAGGTACGTTCTAAGCCATTCCGTCGTGCGATACGGCGAAATACATCTTCCGAAAGTGTATCGAGGCTGATGTTAAGCCGCCGCAAACCTGAGCGCACTAGGTTTTCAACGTGTTGGCTCAGCAGAATTGCATTGGTCGTCATAGCCAGATCCCAGACCTCGGGCAGATCGTCGAGTCTTCCCACTAGCTCATGAATGTCTCGACGCACCAAGGGCTCACCGCCTGTCAAGCGGATTTTGTGCATTCCATGTGAGGAGCAAAAGCGAACAAAGCGCTCAATTGCATCAAAAGAAAGCAGTTTATCGTTGGGCAAAAACTGTGGATTATCTTCGGGCATGCAGTAGGAGCAGCGGATGTTGCAAACATCTGTGACACTCACGCGCAGCGACTGATGCACGCGACCGAATCGGTCCACGAGGCTGTCTTTCTTTGCCTCCACTTCCGTTTCAGCAGATTGCCCGAGCAACACAGGATTCATAGTTGCGTCCGCTCAGAACCCGACACTTCGACCTCACCGTCCACGGGCTTTTTGTGGTCACAGGAACAATTTCCCGAGGAAGGATGAATCCACTCAGCGCCATTTTGAACATAATGTTCCTGTTTCCAGATCGGCACGTCATGCTTAATGGTGTCAATTAGCCATTTAGCCGCTTCAAAGGCTTCGGATCGATGCGGAGTACTCACCGCAACAGCCACACTGGCCTCTTCTGGCATGACTTTCCCAAGGCGATGAACGATGGCATACTTCTTAACTGGCCATCGCTCACATGCTTTGTCGGCCAAAGCTTGCAGTTGCTTGAGCGCCATCTCGCGATACGATTCGTATTCAAGCCTTTCAGTCTCCAAAACCTTCTCGCCCTTGGCGGTCCATTGTCGCGTTGAACCAACAAACATGACCTGAGCACCGCAGCGCGAATCTGAGATCGCAGCCAGCAGTCGCCCAGTTTCAATTGGACCTTCAATCAATTCAATCATTGGAAATCAGTCTATCCCCGTCTGCACCATTCAAAGGCTATTTGAATCGATTCTTGCGGAACGGATTGCAGCCTTTCACCAAGCAATTTTAACGCAGGCTACCCGGAAAGGTAGCAGTATCGACCTTGTAATTTTGCATGTAGCAGAATTGTAGCTGCTTTGAAAACGCCCAATGCATGGATCCCAGCCGCAAATCAGCTATCCTCCGCTGACTGGTGGGATAAGAGCAATTTGCATATCCGATCGGAAGGAATAGCTCGAATCGACAAATTCGCTGTTCACAGCCCAGCGACTGATCCCAAGCAGCGGCTCCAGATCCGGATACTGCTGGCCCAACACCCGTTGAAGATTCTCGATCGTGTCGCCGGGCTCAAGTTGAAAACTCGTGCTCCGCTTGCCAACTTTTTCGGCGGCTCCAGCAAACAACAGAACTTCGACTAAGACAGAATTGGCACTCATAGATTTTTAGCTGACGACCAGCCCTTTTGTGCGTGAGGTAAACCATGCCCCAAGCTGTGGCATCTTTCCATATGCATAGGCTAGCACCGCCACTGGATGCACAGTCGGTTTGGTCGTCCCTTGTTCCATTTGCAGCTTGCAGGAAGTGCATTCCGTTGCACCAAACTGGGCCTCCGTATCCTTCAGTTTGTTAATCAGTTTACGTCCGATCCGAACACTCATTCGAAAGTTCTTTCGTTGCAGGCCGAATGTGCCAGCCATTCCGCTACAACCAGAGTCGGCCGTTTCGACGGAAAGTCCAGGAACGAGCTGCAGCAACTTGAGTGCCGGGTTGCTGGCATCCAGGACACGCGCGTGACAAGGCTGGTGGTAAACGACACTCATCCCGACATCTTTGAACTCTAGTGCTAAGGCATCCTCCAAATGCAAGTTCCAAAGGTAGCTGCAAATTTCCTGGGTGTTTTCTGCGATTAGCTGCGTGTCCTCATTTCCGAATAGACTGTGATAATCTTCTTTTAGGCATAATGCCGCAGAAGGTTCTGCTGCAACAATATGATATCCAGATCGCACCGCGTCAGAAAGCAATTTGACGTTCTGGGCTGCCAACTTCCGAGCCTTCACAATCTCGCCACTCGCGAGCAAAGCCATCCAAGACGGAGTCTGCGACGTCGGAATATACACATCGATATCTTGCTGCCGAAATACTTCTACAACAGCGCGGCCCAGCAATGGATTATGCCAATTGACATATTGGTCGACGAAAAAGAGGACTTTTCGCCCCGCCCCCTTACCGATGCGATTTAGCTTTTGTCGCCCCGCCCAGTGAAGGAAACTACGCCGCGCAACCCGCGGCAACTTTCTTCCTTGAGCAATGCCAAAGGTGCGTTCCAAGATCCAACGCATTCTTGGATTGGCCAGTGCCCAATTTGCCAAACGGGGAAAACGACTACCGAGTGCAGCCAGCAAGTCGACTCGGTTCAATAAACGCTCATTGATAGGCAAGCCGTGACTGGCGACATGCTGCGCCTTGGCTTCTTGAACCAGCTTTGGAATATTGACCGACGCCGGACATTCTGTCTTGCATTGATGACAGTTGAAGCACAAATCGCTGATTGCTTTAAGCTCCCGACTTTCCAGCTGATCCATTTCTAGCGCGCCGGTTAGGATTCCACGCAGCGCGTTGGCTTTTGCCCTGGGGGCGGCTTCCTCACCTTTATGTACCCGAAAAACAGGACACATTCGCTCTGCTGAAGCACTAGTTCGGCAGCGACCACAACCATTGCAAGAGCGTGCCGCAAATTCGATCGATTCGAACCCAGCCTGGGTATCGTCCCAGTGAAGCAGAAGCGGCAAGCTAGATTTCTTCGAATTCGCAGCAGCGGGCGCACTTGTCTCGACTTCCGCAGTGACTGGCTCTCCCGCGTTCCCGGCACCTGATGCTGTATCAGCTGTTGGGGGCGCTGGAGACAATGCCTCCTTAACTAACGGCTTCGAAATCCCTACCGTTTGCGGCTTCGCCGCCTGCGACTTTTCTCCTGGTTTCGCCTTGGGAACGGGCCTTAAGTTTTCATTTACCTTCGGCGGAGCGGGGCTAAGATATTTGCCTGGATTCAAAACCCCAGCGGGATCGAAGACACGTTTGATTTTGCGGCTAAGCTCTAAACGCGGCCCCAATTGTTTTTCGGCAAAACCAGCACGGCTCATACCCATCGCATGCTCACCTGAGATGCAGCCACCGAACTCAAGAACTTTTTCGCAAAGTGATTCCGACAACTGGGCCACTCGTAGCTGATCGGTCGGATTGGCTAGGTCGAGGAACGGCCTCACATCGACTTGTCCGTGCAGCGCGTGCGCAAAAACTGTTGCTGTCACCCGTTCTTTCTTCAAGATGTTCTGCACATCCAATAGAAATTCTGGAAGCCGATTCGGCGGGATGGAAAGATCCTCGACAAACGGAAGCGGGCGCATATCGCCTTTAAGCTTGTGAAGTCTGGGAATGACCCGGCGAGCCAACCTCCACAACAGATTTCGCTCACTGCGATCCGTCGTCAACCGATAGGACACGACGCTCTTTCCACGTCGCTGTACTCGGCGCAGCAAACCAGTAAGCCTTCTACGGACGGCCAATGGCTCTTCGCCTTGGAGCTCCACCAGCAGCATTGCTTCGGCTCCCCGCGGTACAATCGATTCGTAAATTGGTTCGGTTTCCCGTGCAATTTCGAGAAGGCGCCGATCCATGAGATCACAAGCCGCCAACTCTTCTTTCTCCAAGTCCAGAACTGCACGCGCGGCCGTTTCAAGCCTCGCAAAAAATAGCAGAATCAGCCCACGCACTTTCGGGATTTCTTCGATACGTAGCGTCGCCTCTGTTATCAAAGCGAGACTGCCCTCCGAGCCGCACAAGAGTCTTGCCAAATCGACTCGATCTCCATCCAGCACTTCTTCGAACCGGTATCCACAACCCCGAGCAACAGCCGCCCAAGGTGGACGCAGCAGGAGGGCGGAATTTTTTTGCAGAAGTAATCCTGTTTCAAAGGCAAGTCGAGAAACTGTCGTAGAGTCTTCGTTCTGCTCGGCCCATTTGTGTCGGCCTAGCTCAACGACCTCCCCGTTTGCCAAGACGACTTGCAGAGCCTCGACGCAATCGCCAGCCGAACCATAGCGTGGAAAGTGACTTCCAGCCGCGTCAATGGAAAGCATGCTTCCGATCGAAGACACGCTGCGGGTTGCCGGATCTGGACCGAACAAAAAGCCATGCTGTCCAAGACTTCGATTCAAGTCTGCTTGGACCACACCACTTTGTACGCGCACCATGGACTCGGTTGGTGAACTAACCCGTGTCATATAACGCGAAAAATCGACGATAATGCCTCGCCCCAAAGATTGGCCGGCCAAGCCGCTTCCGCCACCCCGCGCGAAGACCTGCAGTTGATTCTCATTGCAGTACCGCAAAAGCTCGGAAACGTCTTTGGTAGTCCGCGGACGGACGACTCCAAGCGGACGTAGTTCGTAAACACTGGCGTCGCTGGCATAGATTTGCGAGAACAATGGATTGCAATGGACATCTCCATCTAACAGACCTCGCAAATCGGCTTCGATGCGTGTCTGTTCGGAATCCATTAACACTCCCTCGTGTACTGTAAAGTACGTTTGAGGCTTTCAGCTACTTAATTTATCGGTTAAGCAAACGTGACCAGAGAGCTTTGGCAAGAGATTTGTGTCAAGCTCACCAGACAGTCTACCGCTCAGAGCACACTTAGCCTTGACCTCCAAGCTCAGCCAACAACTCACTCATTTCACCTGCGGCGTGCAAGTCGTTCTGGGCTCGAGCCGCTTCAATGCCGTCGCGCAGGAACGCTCGCGCCTGCTCTGTCTCCTCGTCGGCAAGTAATTGTGCGCTGCGGAAGAAACTCGGAACATACGGTGGCTCTTCGCGAGTCAGCTGTGTAAAAATCTCCAATGCCTCTGCCACTTCGTTATCATTGGCCATCTCCATGGCTAAGGAATAACGGAGGAAAACATCCTGAGGCTCAGACTTCAGCATTTCTTCGATCTTGCTTCTTCTCGAATTCGTCATCTGCTAACAATTTTTCAGAGCTTTCTTGCGCGTGAGATTTCCTACAGACGAATCTCCATTATTTATTTATGCTATTCGGACCAAATCAATTCGTATACAACGGATGTTTAGGAATAAAGTCCAAATTGGTGGTTTCCGCACCGAACCGAGTGCTTAGATTGAATCTGGAATGTTACTAGGCTCATTACTTGGTTCCCAGGCTCGGCCTCGTCGGTAACTACAAACAGTAAGTAATACTTGCCTCCCACCCCACAGAATCAGTTGAAGTAAACTCGCAGCTACCGCTCAAATACTTCACGCCCGTTTTGCGGCCGAATTCGCGTTCAGTCCCATTCAGGCTAAAGCACTCTTTTTTGTTGATGGAGATCCTCGTGCGCACTCATTTTTGGCCTAACACAAGCCTGCTTTGTGTCCTGCTACTAACCTTCGCCGGAACGCAAAACTCTGCCCTTGGAGCTGATGATTTAATTATCGGTTCGAATGCCCCTGCTCTAGATATTGAGCATTGGGTTCAAGATGGAAGCGGAAAATTTAAACAGGTAACTGACTTCAACGAAGGAAAGGTCTACGTCGTTGAATTCTGGGCCACTTGGTGCGGTCCTTGTATTGCCAGCATGCCGCATCTGGCACAACTTCAGAAAGAGTACGCGGACAAGGGCTTGCAAATCGTCAGCATCTCGAATGAAGATTTAGAAACGGTTGACGAGTTCTTGGATCGAAAACTCCAAGCCCCAGTGCAGGACGAAGAGGGCGTTGCACCGACCACATACCGCGAGCTTACCAGCGCCTACTGCTTGACCACTGATCCTGACGGAAGTGCGTACACCGATTACATGCAGGCGGCGAAACGACAGGGAATTCCCTGTGCGTTTATCGTAGGAAAAGACGCGAAGATTGAGTGGATTGGACACCCTTTGCAGATGGACCAGCCCATCAAGGCTGTGTTGGATGGATCATGGGATCGCGAAGAGTATGTCAAGGTTGAAAAAGCTAAGGCGGAGATAGTTCCGTTGCTGAATGCCGCGAAGTTTGATGAAGCCATGAAGCTTATCGATTTGGTCCTGGCCTTTGCCCCAGACATGCAAATGCAACTGCTCAAGATTCAAGTGCTTGGTGTCCAGGGCAAGTCGGAGCAGGCTTCGGCCGAACTATCCAAGATCCTTTCCACGGATGAAACCGGTGAAATGACCGACAGCATTGGCTGGAACATTTTTCGAATGGCCAAAGATGAAAGATTGCCTGACAATTCTTTGGTACAAACTACTGTCGCTATCGGAGAAAAGACGCTTTCCAAGGTCCAACAAAAACGCGTTAAAGCCAGCCTCAGCGATACCTTGGCACACTTGAACGAACTGCTGGGCAACAAGGAAAAAGCAATCGCACTTCAGACCCAGGCGGTTGAAAACGCATCAGGACGTATGAAGGAGGAAATGACGAAGTACCTCCAAGAACTCCAAGGAGTTGCTGAAGACGAAGAAGGCGAAGGGGAGGAGGAGGAAGCCGATGGCGAAGACAAATAGAGCCCAGAGCACCAAAACTCTTGGCGAGAAACGTCTGGCGCAACGCAACTGCCAAGCGGACCAAGCCCAAGAATGTCCTCATCTTTAGGCTCAAAACGGAAATACGCTGCCCCAAACTTGGAAAAGACGAGACCCGAGAGTTCGCCCCCCAGCAGAACTCTCGGGTTTTTCGTCTGTATCCTGTTTTTGCTTTCGCTATCGCAGAGGGGATGAACTCTGCGGCGCCGCGATGCGAGTATTCGTACCCATGAATTGCGTCGACTCTTCCTGCACAAGGCGACTGGCATCGCTGTCCGAACGCACTTCGGCACGAAAACGATGCATGCCGTCGGCAGTTGCCTTGGCCAAGATCTTTAACTTCACGCTATCACCAGGGCCGATGCGTGGAATAGATTCAAAGAAGACTTGTCCAGGCACGATCCGATATTTTTCACCCGTCGCGCGAGTCGGCTCAATGCCCTTGGAGAACTGGGCTATGACTCGAACATTGCTGGCAGCCTTAGAACCGCGGTTCGTCAAAGTCAACTCGTAGGTCACTTCTGAATCAACTGGTGCAGGTGCGACCGGATCACTGACAATCAGCTTTAGGTCTGCGATCGACTGCAGCATGGTACGTGCGTTTGCAACAACTCGGTTGCCTACATCGTCCGGGCACTCGAAGGAGGCGATGTGTTCACCGTCTCCGGCTAGCCTTAGCTGAAAGTTGTATTCGGCACTTTCGCCTGGAGCGATAGGAGACAACTCCCACACCAGACCTCCGTTTACAACTGTGGCTCCATAAGGAAGCCCATTTGGCTTCGCCCCAACCGGCAATTGCAGGCGCGCTTTGCAGATTTGTGAGTTTGCATCACCTTGGTTCGTGAGCACAACGCGATAGGCGACTGCGTTGCCATGGTAAACAAGAGTTGGCGCCGTCAACTGAGCCACCACGTCCTGACGTCGAACCTGAATTTCTGCCTCGTTCGGTGCTCGCAGATTGTTTGCCCCTATAGCAACAGCTTGAAGTTTAACTATCCCCTCCTGTTGGAAGGCGATATCAAACTCGCGGGCCGCAGCTTGCCCTGGAGCAAGAGTTCCCAATTCTGCTCGATGCGTTCCAAGAGAAGGCACCGTAATCTGCAGCTGCACGTCCTCCGCTGCTGCCTCGCCTTCATTCTTTACTCGTAGTCGATAGGTGTTCGATTGCCCAAAGACGACATCATTGGGTCCCAGAACTTCGGCTTTAAGAACGGGAGCAATCACTCGCACCGAAGCTTGATTGGAAATCGGAATCAGGGTCCAGTCGAGCCCGATGGCAAAATCCGTTGCTTTACGAGTCACGATGGTCAATTGCGCGCGAATCTCTTCCGTGGCTGCAAGTCTATCGACACCCCAAGTCAGCAGAGCCGCACCGTTGGGAGCCTTCTCCACATCAAAATCTGCCTGCTTATCGATGGATTGTACGACAACCCCAGCTGGAATCTCTAGCCTTAGAATCAACCCATTGAGATCCACACTGTCGCGGTTTATGGCTACCACTTCGTAGTTTACTGGCGAAGCAACAGGGACGATTTCAGGGCCATTCAGCAATACCTGCAGACTTGGTGTCTGCATATTGAGTCTTGCTGAGGCGGCAACTGAAAAGGCACCTTTATCAGGAAGACCAAAGGGTCTCCGAAGCTTGTTATTGCTCTGGGCGCCTTTAGCAATATCACTGTTTGCAACTGGTGTTGTTCCCAAATTTTGTGCAGGCGCCCCCAAAGTGTTTGGAGAATCCAATGGGTTAGGAATCCTAGCTGGACCTGCGGAGTTCGCAGATTTTGCCACCCCTGCCGCTGCAGACTTGGGACGAATCGTCACCCCGGGTTCATAATCATTGCGAGGTGGACTCACTCTCAGATCCATCCTAGGACGAACGGCAACAGGTGCCTTGCTGCTTTCCGCTGCCATATTTGTCGGTTGACCAAGCTCAGGTATCGCCTGAGCTGAATTCGCTCGCAGTGAAGGCAGCTCGCTACTCGGATTCACCGGCACAGATACTGAATTAGCATCCACGTTTGAGATAGATTCGACCGGCTTTTGCGGCTGACCCTGCAGCGATAAATCTGCTGGTTCCTCCGAAGGTGAATTCGAAGTCGGTAAGGGAAGATCAAGATCCAGACTATTGTCCACGCTTGTAGAAGGCGTACCCTCGGTATCAGTCTTCTGCATCTCAACGGCCAACTCACTGTTGCTGGGCAACTGAGGCGGCGGAAGCCTTGTCACGCTTGGCTGGCCCGAAGGCGCAGAATTCGGAAGTGGTAAGTCAGGCATCGCTAGTTTGGAATCGGCACCGCTGCGGTTTGGCGAAAGCGTTGGCGGTGCCAGCGACTTTGACACCTCGATGTTCTCTGCATTTGCAGCTGGCGTTTGAGACACTTTGGACTTTGGTGGGCCAGCCAGATACTGCGCGGAAAGCTTGGATCCGGCCTTACTCTTGGCCGCGCTCTGCGACCCAACCAGTTGCGAAGGAATGCTGGGCATCGCAGAATCAGAAGTACCAGATGCGAGTCCCTGGGGCTGTCCTTGCTCAGTTGAGACGATCTGTTCTTGCGAATCCCGAACTGCACCATTCTTCGCGACCGTTGCTTCAGATGCACTCGATTTACCGTCTTGCTTTGAGGGGTCTTGGGGTTCGTCGCCTTTCTGCGGCCCCGCTTTTGCGCCGGAGGTCTTATCCGTTGATGCAGACAATTCGCTCGAAGTTGGCTCATCTTTTTCCATTGGAAGCGGCACTCTCGCTACTTTCGGTGGCAGTTTCTCCAACTCTGGCAGGTTTGAAGCCTGCTTGTTAACTCGCGTGGAGGACTGTTCTGGTTTGCTGCGAGGCGGTTGGCTGGGGATAGCGTTAGGATTGGACCTCGCAACGCCAGTCGTGGTCGACTTGGGGAATACGCCATCCGGCACGGACTGCATTGGCTTGCTACCCGCCTGGGGTGCTGAGCGCACGCTCGACGAATTGCCATTTCGAACGCTTGATGGAGATCTTGCATCCTTCAAAGATGGAACACGCGGTTGCACAATGCCTGCCTGCGGAGGCTTCGGCTGTTGCGAGTTGGATTGTTGCTGAGTTTTTTTGTTTACTTTTGATTTAGCCGTCAAACCAGCATTTGGTTTACTACCAGGTTGGTAGTTTTGAAGGGGCGGTTGGGTGCCAGAGACCGAATACCTGTTGTAGTCGATTGTCGGCCCATCACTCTCTGGCTTGCGTCGCATAAGACGATCTACAAGCGTCCTTGAGCCCGACGTGCCATTAGACCTCCGCTGCGGTGTGTACGTCGGCTTTCCAAAGCGCTGATATTGTGCTGGCAAGACTCCGTTCTGCCTAAGGTAGCTGCCGCTTGGAGGAACAGTGGTGCCAAAATTCGCGCCCTGCATAGGCTGGGGCATTTGTGCATTTGCCGCTTGGCAGAGTGGCAAGCTTACGATCATGAATATTAATCGAAGGCAGCGTGAAACATGCATAATAGGGTGCCTAAGGAATTGCTAGGACCGACTGGGAAACGTGTCGCACGGCCCACACCCCACTTACGAGTGGATTGTATGGATCTTGGGCGAAGGCAGAACATATCCTGTCGGTGCTATCGACTAGGTAGGATATGACGGTTGAATGAAATTCCTGGTGAAGCAAAATCGATTAGCGAAAAACTGCAGGCAGCTAGCAGCAAAATGCGACAGCTGAGGCAATTTGCGGCGCTTCCAGAGAGTGATTTGAAGCAAATAAGCCGAATTTTGCGGCAGACAAGCCTGCTACCTTGCTTCTGATGATTGGCACAGCAATTGCAGTATGTAGCAAGTTATCTGATTCAATGCCTACAAATATTGAGTGTGAGCGTTGAATTGGGTAATAATTTGAGGATTAGATAGGGCTTTTGCTTGGCCCGTGCTCTTTTCAGAATTGCATTTTCGGCTGTTTTTTGTAGCAGGGCCGGAACGAGGCAAATAGAATTGCAGTTTGGAGAGACAATCTTTTCCGAATTTGTATTGTCAGCGTGGTAGGGTTTAACTCATACCGTACTGACACCGCAGTTCTTGCGGTTACGGTCCATCTTGGTGGATGGACCACTTTAACGAAATCTCCTCTAGGTCCTTCAGGGAGTTTTAACAGATGTCGCTTGCGAAATCTCGTGATTCATTCTCCGCACTACAATCGTTAGTGCTTGGAGTCATTGTCGCCTGTTCAGCCACTTTGGGCTGGGCTGCTGACCCCGAACTTGAATTGTCCACCCGTTGGGCAACTTTTGAAAACGCTGGGAGTCAGTTCTTCGCGCTTTCCGTTCAGGCCGATCCAACCGGTGCGTTTCCGAAGCCTGAAGGCTTTGAGGTCGTCGTGCTGATGGATACCTCTGCAACGCAAACCGGCCCCGTTCGTCGCGAGTCGATGGAAGTGCTAAACGAGCTCGCTTTGGCGATGCCAACAAACGCTCGTGTAAGCCTGATGGCCTGCGACGTTGAAACGGTAGCTCTCTCCAACGGACTAGTGTCCACAGAGGACGGCAAATGGGATGAGGCGGTTGCAAGATTCAAAAAGCGGATTCCCTTGGGAACGACAAATCTTGGCTTGGCTTTTTCCACCGCAGCCAAGGAATTCAGTGACCAGCCTGCTCAGCGCACGATCGTTTACATCGGTGATGGTATCAATCGAAGTCATTTGTTGAATAAGGCTGAGCATCGTGCCTTGGTAGGTGACTTGGTCGAGAAGCACATTACTGTTTCCTCGTTGGCAATTGGACCTGCTGTCGACGTGGCCAATTTGGCTTCTTTTGCGAATCACACTGGTGGCATTCTATTCTCCCGAAATGAAATTGAAGAAGAAACATCCACGATTGGTCGTCACTTGGGCCTAAGCTGCCTGATGCCCGTCGTTTGGGTGACGGAAGCGAAACTTCCTGAAGCACTGAATGCTCATTTCCCTCAACGATTCCCACCACTGCGTACAGATCGCGACACAGTTGTGATTGGCAAGTCTGCAGGAAAGGCATCAGCTGGCTCCTTGAATTTGGCGGGGATCGTCAACGGCAAGAACGTTTCCGCCGTCGGCAAGGCTAATCCGGAAGCAAGCAATCCCGACATGGGCTTTTTGGCCTTGGTAACTGAAGCAGCCAGCAAAGACGGTGGCCTAACACTTCCAGCTTTGGGGTCGGACGGATTGCGAGCGATGAGCTTTGCATTAGCAGACTCAGCAACTGCGATGGTCAAGTCCGGACGCTTTGCGCTGAAGGCAGGCGAAGTGGAAAGTGCGATCCGCATCGCGGAAGAGGCACTCAAGAGTGATCCCAATAATGCAGAAGCCGTTAGCCTGTTGAAGGCGGCGAAAGAAGTTGCCGAGTCGGAGATTCCAACAGGTATCTTCACCCAAACCAGCTTTGTCCAAACTGGGGATGACTCCGATCCATTTACGGACGATCCAATCCCAGCCACTCCTGCTGCAGCTGTTATCCAGAGCGGCGGTGACGACATCAATCCTGGCGGACTTCTGGCAGAAGAACGTGCTCGTCGTGATGTCATGGGACAAATGCTTAAGGTCGAAGTTGATAATAAGCTTCGTGATGCTCAACGCCTGATGGGCGCTGATCCAATTGGCGTGAAGAACTCGCTCAAGCTTTTGCTTGAAGAACTGGATTCGGCCGTCGACGTGGATGCTTCCCTGCGAGGTCAACTCCGCGATAAGGTGAGTTCGACGATTCGCATGTCGGCTGGAGCTGAAGCAATCTACTTGGACAAAATGCAGCGTTCAGAAACCATCCGCGCACAAGCTGACCAGACGCAACGTTTGCTCGCCGAAACAAATCGTCGCCAGGAATCATTGAAGCAATTGGTTGAACAATTCAATTACTTGATGGCATCCCGACGTTACAACGAAGCAAACAACGATGTGGCGCCTGAAATCAGCCGTGCTGATCCTGACACACCACTCGATTACATCACACGAGAAGTGAGCTCCATTGCTGCCAACGAAAAGTTGGTTATGGAAGCATTCGGCAGGCGTGAAAAAGGCTTCATTGATGTCATGACTTCCGTCGAAGAAGCGGCGGTTCCATTCTCCGGAAATCCACCGATCGTTTATCCTCCACCAGAGGTTTGGCAAGCTCTTTCAGCACGCCGTAAGGAACGCTACGGTTCGATAAATCTGGCTGGTGGCAACGATTCAGAAGCCAAAATCTACTCGCGTCTGAAGAAAGAAATTGAGCCCGAGTACAACGGTATTGCCCTGCAATCACTGATGTCGACTCTGGCCGATGAACTCGAGATTCCAATTTGGGTCAATCAGGCTGAATTGGAGCTGGTGGGTATCGATGCTGATACCCCAATCACTCTGACACTTCCACCGGTCTCTGTTCGTAGTGCTTTACGTCTGATGCTGGATCCACTCGAACTGACCTACATCATCCGCAACGAAGTTCTTGAGATTACTTCCAAGGACGATGCTGCTGCTGATCCGATTAACAAGGTTTATCCCGTCGGTGACCTCGTAGTTCCTCCTTCCTCCGGCATGATGGGTATGGGCGGCATGGGCGGCGGCATGGGCATGGGCGGCATGGGCGGCGGCATGGGTGGCATGGGCGGCATGGGTGGCATGGGCGGCATGGGCGGCATGGGCGGCGGCATGGGTGGCATGGGCGGCATGGGCGGCGGCATGGGTGGCATGTTTGCTGTACCCGACGACACCAGCAAGAATGCCGACGCAGAACCATCCAAGCAGACTACCAAGCCTTCTAAGGTCAATGTTGAGGTTCTTATCGATGTAATCTCCAAAGCCTCAGAAGAAGAAATCGAGGAACTCGACAGCAAAGTACGTAGCTTTGTTGAAGGTCGACTTGAGGTCGCTGGAGCTTTCCTTGAGGCCAAACAGCCGCAGAAGGCCAAGCAAGAGTTTGAGAAGATCATCAATGTGATCCACGGTCTGTTGGGTGCTGGCTACCCTCAGCCTTGGATGTATCAAGCCTTGAGCCTCAGCATGGAAGCTTGCGACTATCCAAATGCCGATATCAAACGTGTTCTTTTGAGCAGCTTGGACTTTGATGGCAGCTCCGAACATTCCCTCAAGATCGCCAGATACTTGTCCAAAAAGGGAATGAAGGTTGAAGCCTTGGAGTTGCTACGAGACGTTGCTGTTTCTGAGCCCTCGCGCTATGACGTTTACGCCATGGCGTTGCCTCTGGCACGCGACACGGGCGACCTAGAAGCCCTACGCTGGGTTTGCGTTGGAATCATTAGCAAAGCTTGGCCAAAGGATTACATCAACTTGTACAAGGAAGCTGAATTGCTGGCTGAAGCCACTCGCGTCCGCCTTGCAGGCGAAGGACGAGTGGTAGAAGCAAGTGCTTTTGAACAAGGTATCAAAGAAGCACGTTTGCGTGACATCGCAGTTCGCGTTACCTGGACTGGCGATGCCGATTTGGACATCCGAGTCAAAGAACCTGCTGGTACCGTTTGCTCACTTTCCAATCCTTATACCGTAAGTGGTGGTGTTCTACTTGGCGATACTTCGAGCCAATCAGAAAAGGCGAGTGTTGATGGTTTCTCGGAGTTCTACGTGTGCCCACAAGGCTACGCAGGACATTATGAAATCCTGATCCGTCGGATCTATGGTGATGTTTCCGGTGGCAAAGCCACGGTCGAGATCTTCACCGATTTTGGTACAGAGGAACAGCAGTATTTCATCAAGCAAGTGGAAATGACCAGCGATGGTGCTTTGCTCGGTGTGGACGTGAAGAACGGGCACCGTAATACTCCAATTGCAGCAGCTCACCTCGCCAATGTCGAAGAAAAACGAATGGTTGCAGGCCGCGCTGTACTTGGGCAATTCGGTGGCAACGATTCGTCTTCTTCAAGTAGCAATCAAAACTTCTTTGACTTCCGCAACTCCATTGCAGCCCGTCGCTTTGGCGGATTCCCCGCTGGCTTCGGTGGAGCGGTTGGCTACCGTCCAGAGATCACCACGCTTCCTGAAGGCGCTTCACTGTTTACCACAGGTGTCGTGTCTGCAGATCGCCGTTATGTTCGAGTTTCTCCGTTCCCGAACTTCACGGGAATCGGCGAGATCTTCACCTTTAACTTTGTTGGAGGTGGAACCGGTCAAGGCGGTCAAGGACAAGGTGGCTTTGGTGGTGGCCAAGGCAACTTCAATGGCGGTGGTGCCGGAAACTTCTAATGCACATTCCACAAATGTGAATTGAAAGATAGAACCACAAGAGGCGAGTCATGAGACTCGCCTTTTTTCGTGTGCGTCGGGCATGACGCGCAGCGTCATAGACTGACGCTGATAACTGGTGAGCGAAAGTAAGCCAGGAAGTAACTTGTCGGGTGCAAGTCCCGATGGAGGCCTTGATGACAGGAACTTCTAGCCGAACTGCAAGGGTGTCTGGGGCGAC
>JBCCEO010000030.1:0-21685 GCA_039030255.1 Planctomycetota bacterium
ATCTCGTCGTCAATTTATGTGCCGGATCGTGGAAGTCTCAACCCGACTGAAATTGCAAACGCTATGGCGTCCGCGAAACACGTCGCCCCTATCTTGGACATAACCCGATTACGGTAGGTCTCGACCGTCCGCATTCCTACCCCAAGTTCGGATGCAATCTGCTTGTTCAAGAACCCTTGGGCTAATAACCTCAGGACCTGCCGTTCTCGCTCGGAAAGCGAGTCTAGTATGGTTTGCTCCCTACTACGCCTTAGCTTAGCCTGCCTTTGCTGTCGGTATTGTTCACAGTATTTCCCTATACGCACGAGTAACTCTGTCGACTGAATCGGCTTCTCAAGAAGATAGGAAAACCCGGTGTCGATCGCTTTCATGGTAAGTCTTGGAGTTGCGCCCCCGGTAACCATAATCGCAGGAGAGATACAACCGAGTTTGCGCAGCTCGATAAAAGTAGCGAGACCATTCATCGGTTCCATGAATTCATCAAGAAGGATGCAGTCATACTTGCTCTCCGCGCTGGCAGCTGCCAGGAAATCTCTGGGGTCGGCAAATTCGTCCACAACATAATTTGAATTGCGGAGCAAAACTACAAGCAACCTACGGACTGCGTCGTCGTCGTCGACGACTGCTACCGAGAATTGGGCCGAGTCCCCAGTAAATTCAGCGGGCGCTCGCCTTTCGGAGAGATCGAACTTCTCGAAAGTCTCTAGTTCACTCTCCAAGTCGGCACTCTCTTGAATTTTGATCTCCGCGATCCCAAGGTGTGCAAGGGCGTCGGACAGTACGGCCCATTTAAGTTTTTCGGCTTCGTCAGGGTTCAACTCGAAGTCTGCAATAACGCTCCCTTTTCGGATTCGATGAGGTCGGACTTCTCTGCCGACAATGCGACTTATCGCTGCTTGTATTTTTTCTATGTCCTCTGGCTTCAAGTCCTCGGTAGAAAGACCTGTGATCCTAATCGAGGCCGAAAGGCTAGCGACTTCTGTTTCGGTCACGACCTCGTCGAAACCAATCGCGACTTCTATCGAGTCTTCGTCACGGGTTAGCTCCAACTCTAGTGGCGGCTCATATCCTGCCATTTCCATCGCATCTCGGATTGATTTCTTAATAAGACCGAATGTGGTAATCCCTGTCATGCCCTTCTCGTAGAGTCGTGAAATAGTCCTCTGGGCGACGTCAGCCCTCTCGGCAAGCCTTGTCTTCGTCCACCCAAGGGTCTTCAAGCAGAAATTCAATTGGGCAATGTCAACACAGATACTATCTTTACCGCTCACTGTTGATACCTCCATTCAATACACCTGAACGAACTTGTCTACCGCCAACTCTTGCCACCTTGCGGGCAATATATCAGTCTGCAAGCGAATTGAGCGACTGGATTCTTTGAGAAGTTGCAGTTGTCCTAGGATTGTCCTACTTCCCTCTTTACTCTCGAGTCCCATTAGCTCTCGTGTGATGTGATCAACGAGGGCATTTTCGCTTGCCTCTGCACCAGTAAATTCCGATGAGATCGTCGATGTGATATCACGGCTTGCGCCTTCGGATGATCCAAACAGCCTTGGGCGAATTACCGGCTATCGGGGACACTGCACATCGATAGAAAAAACCGAGTGCTGTGCGCGCGTTAGCGAACAACATGTGTGAATCTCGATCTCTACGACACCGAGGCTTCTTCGTGCTTCGCTCAGCCGAGACTCAGAAAGCTGCGGCGGATGATGTGACTTCAGCAGATTGGCCTACTGCGAAACTGCGGGCGGGGCTAACGACCTCGGCAGATCTGCCACTTCTCAGTAGAGCGATGACCATGCATCCGACATCACTAAATATCTCGCTAAGTCGTGGAGGTCGTAACGCCAAACACTAGAAGAAGAACGGCATACATCGATTTCGCTCGATAGAGCGATTGATTTCCCAAGAAGTGGCTTCCGCCTCACGAGCATTATCGATCTAATGGTTAACGCTTAGGGCTAATTGATCGACCTTCCCAGTAAGACAATTGTGTTGAATATCTGAGAAACACATGCCTGAATACTTGCACGACTTTCCAGCTTTCGGTCCGCTCACTGCATGGTATCAAGAGCTAAAAAGCGAAGGACGAATTGATCAGTTCCTTAGCAACGCCAAATCGGAGGTGGTCGAATGGAAACATGCAGAATTCGCTTGGTATCCTGAGATCCCATTCGCGGAAGAACTCTATGGGCGCAAATGGTCTAAGGAAACGAGTGACACAATTCCGCATGGTTTGGACAGTCAAGGAAGACTTGTATTTTTGGAACAGCTTTTAATCACTGCATATTGCCATCATCCAAATCTGATCCAGTGCGTAAAGGTACTTCGGTCTCCGCGGGGAAATTGGGATCTCCAGGCAGCTACGCATATATTGGTTAACGAGGATGGAAAGCCACTGCATGTGGCTAACATTATGGACTATCGCAGTTCCCTCAATACATTTGAATATGAAGACGGACGGCTCGCGCGCTTGATATCGACGAACTTCGAGCATCCAAACATAGGCCATACAGATTCCACCGAGCTTCCGATCCAGGAGAGTGACAGGCTTACTAAAGAGTTCGTTTACAACTCGGATGGCCACGTGGAGTCGGGCCCGGAAGCGTATTGGAGCTACTAGCCTCGCTTACCGCTATCCTTGCACAAGAAATATCACTTGGCTGCACGGCATCACTGAGTGGGATGCTTTAACTTCGGATTGATGGCATCCTCCGGTGCGACTCAAGCAATTTAAGATCTGAATTCATCCTGCCTTCGCGATTCACATTCTAAGCTTCAATCCGGTCGACGGCAGAGTTATGGTCCAACCAGCTACAAGTCTGCGAGGTCGGCAAATCGCTTACAGCTATCGTGACACAATCCGAGACTGCCTTGAAAATTCGTCAAGAACCGGTGAGAATGCTTGGTCCTAGCTCCGTTGCCTTGTGACCAGTTTTTAAGAAACAATGCCATGTCCGACATTTACGCCGATCTCAGAATGCGAACCGCAGAGGCCATACGTACGGCTTTGAAAGAGATTTCATCGAATGCTGACTCAGATCTGATTCATGGTTTCGCATTATGTACTGACGATGATGTCATGACTTTATTTTCGGCTGCTTGCACGAAGAGTTGGGTTGCAGACCGTTCTGACGATTACGAGGCGATTGGATTCATCTATACGGAATGGGAAGAAGACGCTGGCGATTCACACTTCGATTCAATATCCGAGTCAATTGCTGATATGGCGGACGCAGATGACAGTGAATCGGCGAGCGAAAGACGCTTTGAATCACTCGTGCTTGCACTTAAAGACTGTCGTGAGGAAGGAATTTTTGATGAGGACACTTTGCTATGCTGTGGAAGTACGGATCCTATGGACGAAATGGAGCGGCTTGCAATGCTGGCCGTAGAACGGCTTAATACCGTTGCAAACGCAGACTTGTTTGCAAAACATCTCGGATATGAAGAGTATCGCAAAGAAAACGGCTAACTACGAAATTCAGCTAATATCGGTATTCCAAACCAATATTTACAACGACGTGAATCACACCAACTGCACCAATGCGGTGTCCACGTCTCTAAGGTGCCTGCAACAAATGTAGTTTCGGGACAAATATAAGTTGACGAAATCGGACAACTCGATTTTGGGAACGAATCCGGCCAGCTGCCATAGGTGTCTAATCCATGAAGACAAGTCTAGGAGTTTGCCGGATTTCTGCCAGCTCGCGGAGTGACACGCCGAGGAAGCTTTCATTCGCCCAAATGAGCCCGTCGATGGGAGCAATTTGCGATCAAACTCGCGCCGCTGCTTAAGCTCTCCAACTAAATTGTAAGGAACGTGCAGCTAAGCTGCGTTCAACAATCTGTAAAAGAACATGAGGTCCTGCAGGAGCTAGTTTTGGCCTTCGCAGGAAGGAGCCAACAGTGAGGTGAGGTTCGACGGCCAAGAAGTCGTCACCATGAGTATCAAACTCGAAACCGTTTTCATCCGCTACCCCAAAGCAAAGAAGCTCTCTGGCAGGACCCGCAAGGAGTATAAGTCGACCCTCGCGAAATGGCTTGCTTGGGGAACGGACATCGAGGTCGGCAGCATCGAACGGACTCACATTCGGGAGTTCATCGACTGGGTACATGAGAAAGCGGTTCAAGATGGAGGCAGCAATCCCGGACGTGCCGCAAACAAATCTCGCGAGAACCTGCGTGCGATCCTGTCGTGGGCCTGGGAGCAAGATTACATCGAGAAGCTTCCTCGCTTTCGGAAGCCAAAGCCTCAGCGCGATGTCGCAGGTAGGCAATATCTAACGAAGCCGGATCTCAACGCGTGTACTTCGCTACCTACAGACTCGAACGCCCGCGTGGATGGAAGCAGCCGTTCACTGTGGGCCAGTACTGGCGAGCAGCGTTGGTCGTCTTCTTCAACTACGGTGTCGACACGGGTACCGTGTTTCGGTGTGCCAATTTTCATGAGCCCATACTCTGGCGACATATTTCTTGGAGCCCTGAACCTCCCAACGGACAAGGAAAGGAATCCCGCTACGGCTGGATCTACTATCGCCGAGTTAAGACCGGCAAGAAGTTTTATCGTCCGATGAATCGCGTGGTTTATGCCCACATAAGGCAATTGCGACACGTAGGGATTGATCCCGATGCACCGATCTTCGATGCAGGGGGCTCACGGCCGAATCAGCATTTTCAGCACTTTTGTAGAATCGCCGGCGTCATCAAACCGAAACAAGATGTGGAAACTGGCGAGAAAAGGGACTGGGTGATCAAAGATCTTCGAAAAACATGTACGACTTACTATGACGAGCACATGCCCGAGTCATCGATCTAAATCTTGGGGCATTCTGTTGGCGGCGTAACTTATCTGGATTATGCCCACCGAGAACCGCTTGCGTTTCGCGCTATCATGACGCTGCCCCAGCCGACTGCATTCAACGGACTGATGCACGGGTACGATGGTGAATGTCCATGTTGTCGAAGGAAGTTTCCTCAAGCGTAGACTGATGATTGAGTGTGGCGGCACCGCTGATTTATCGGTGCCGCCACCGATGTCTTTTGCTCAATGGAATCAACTTGAATGAGATTGTCCAACCGACGCAGATTGGGTCACGGCCTAACTCGCGGCGGTGCCCTACGGTTCTGGGCTATCGAAAATCGCTTTTTGTTATACATGGAGATCCATTATTCTGACCCGCTATCTCCTCCCTCTCAATGCTCGTAGAAGGACTTGAGTCTTGCGACGTCGTTTAGAAACCAAGTTCTGAGCCATTGATCGTAGTGATCCGCAATCATGTGTCCTTCCATCGGCGCATCTTTCGCGCATTTCAATAGATGAGCGGCTTGCATGCCCGACATCAAAGAGCGGAGCACACCGTGCGAACTGGCGGGATCAAGGACTGCTGCTGCATCGCCAAGCAGCATCCAGCCAGGGCCTGCCAATTGGTCTCGAATTCTCCAGGTAACATCGCACCGTCGAGTTGCGCGCGTGACAGGGCAGTTCTTCAACTCCGGTGGACACTCTTTACTAGCTCGCGGAGAAAAATGAACCGTTACCCAGGCACAGCAGGTTGGCGTGATGTGGGCGATCCAAGTCCACTTGGAGTCGTCTCGTTGTAACAACGGAATCTCAAAGTTCGTGTCCAACCCTGATGCATCCACATATCCATAGTAGGCGGTGAGCGGACCGGAATGTCGGGTCGTAGAGATCCCCAGGTTTCTTGCGACCAGGGCGTGGGCACCTGTACCGTCGAGAACCCAATCCGCCTTCCATTGTCCCGAATTTGACTCGACGATCAGAGACTCTGCTTCATTTGACGGGTTGATTTTGCGAACGCGGCACTGTTGTCGAACTTCGGCCCCACAGAGCTTTGCCTCGTTGAGTAGTATCGAGTCGAATTTGGTGCGCGACGCCTGGTAGCCAAACCACTGACCCCGACTGTCAGATCCGAAGCCTTCATATCGCGCGTCACCACTCCAAGCATTAAAACAACCGGGATGCCGATGGAAGTCGGCGGCTTCAACGTCTTCTGAGACTCCCAACGATTTTAGGATCGGCTCAACACCGGGATGGAGTGATTCCCCAGGCCGGTGACGGGGTAACGTTTCCGCTTCCAGCAGCGTTACTTCGAACCCTGCCTTTGCAAGCTGGATAGCCGCCGCGCAACCTCCTGGCCCAGCTCCGATAATGACAACTGGCTTTGACATCAGCCTTGCCAAGCATTCACACCATCCGAGAAAAAGATGGATGCGCTCGCAATATCGACTCGTTCATGTAAAGGAACCATCGTGCCGTTGACATCGACGTCCACATTTTGGTTTCTGCCTGGACGAACAAATACGAGACGATGAGAAATGGCGTCCGCAACTGGCGCGTCACCATTTCGAGCGGCAACGTAATCCGGATCGTTTTCGGGGATTTGCCGGAAGGAGACGAAGAGGTACGTGAGCGCCATCGCCGCAAGTTCTTCACGCGTGACTGTCCTGTTAACCGAGACAACTCTGTCGAAGAGAGGGATGGGTAGTCGTTGCACAAACTCCATTGCTTGGACCTGCGAAGCTCCCAATCGTTGCAAGGTTTGGACGAACGTTACTTCAAAAAGTGGACGCAATGCGAACTGCCCGGTTTGTGCATCCAGTAAATCAACGATGAGATTGTGCAGCGCACTATCAATTCTGCCCCTACGATCGATGGTTCGAATCAAGGCTAGCAATGTGGCCCTGCGACGGGCGGGAGAGACTGCCAGCATTTCTGTGCGCAGTACATCGCCCAAGTAAGTTTGCCGGGCAGCATCGAGACAGGTGATTCTGGCCTTGTACTGCGCGGAGTCCAACGTGGCCAATCGAGAGTAATCGAACTTGTTATCCACAGAGGAAATCACATAGTCGACGTAGGCGATTTCTTTGTAGGTCACCGTGCCGTTGCCAGGGTCAAGTCGAGGACCCTGGTCACCGTCCCATCCTTGAGCACCGCCGATCGCCCCAACTTCATCGTCAGTCAAAGGAACAATCGTTCGTTGGCCCGCAATCGACTCCTGAGCATTGGGCCAATACACGCGGGTGATGTCGGGCGCCACCGCAGGCCAAAAAGAACTCAATGCTGCGCATAACTTAGCGTCCTCTGGAAACGGCGTACCGAGACCGTACGCGGAAAGATGGTCGATCCCGTTGGTCGTGTCGCGACTGACATCCCAACCTGGCGCAAAGACTCCCGCGGCACCATCTGGGAGGGTCGAGATGCGGGCAACTTGATGATCTTCTACTTGAGTCACCTGGGTTTTAGGATCCTGAGGAATAGAGACAATGGACGTGATGGTGTCCTCAAGTGTTTGGCCATCACGTGTCTGCTCGTCCTCGAACTTCGAATGCGACCTGAAGTTTGCCGGCAATCGTGTATCACACAAGACATCAGGAGTTATGTTCCACTTGATGTCCCGACCACGTGGCCAATCCGATAACTCTCGCTGACTAACGAATGGAAAGAAGTCAGGTGCGCTGACTAGTGAATAGGCGCTGTAGGTTGAAAATTCGGTGGCAAGACTGCCTGGATCTACTGAGACACTTCCGTCCCCGGCGAAATCAAGGTAGTGCAATGCCTGATATCGACCTGATCCGACCGTGCTCGACACATTTCGCGTTTCGTTGAGGTCTCTTTCTTGTCCATTAACGATACGTGTGCGGGCATGGGCATACTCCGGCAGCGGACGAGAGCCAAGTCCTCCGGGGCCCTCTACACGGGCCTCAAGGGATGAAAAGAACGTACCAATTTCGAGAGGATCTACGCCTGGCAGTGAGTAAGATCCTGCCCGGGGAACGCGGTACGTGACCTTACCCCCGGCATCGGAAGCTTCATCAACCAATGCAGCATGGTGAATGGGGGTCAATAATCCCGACGCCGATTCGATCGACGCGATCTTATCCGATTGTAGTGTGAAGGGCTCATTTACAAGATCGCCAAGCGAGTGGCCCGTGGTGACGCTCCGGGCGAGCAGTTCCTCGTGCAAATAACGAATCTTCTCATTTAGGTGCGACTCTTTGAAGTCGAGTTTGACGGTCCTTCCCTGCAAACACTCGTCGCCGTCGAAAAGCTTATGCACTGGAACCCAGAACTCTCGGTTCTGATCTTCCTGTTGTGGTCGCATGGGACCGAATTCTCCTTGCGCGCCCTGCAGCTTGACCGCGATCCAAGCCGAAAACCGAACGGGTACGACGCGGCATGCATCGGGCTCTCCATCGGCAACCATGGTGTACTCGCGTGCGACCGGATCGTACTTTGCAGCTCGCGTGCCCACGCGTCCGACTCCCGTACGAGAAAAACACAGATCAGCGTGTTTCCGATGTACGGTCTCCCCAGCTGGCCGATAGCTCGATGTAAAGACGACGATCGCCATTCGGTTGCCCAGCCATGTCGCCCGAAGCTGCGAGAGAGTCGCATTCCTTAAAGCGAAGATGTAATTCTCGATCGCGGCTAACTGCTCCGGACTCGCAAACTCGTCGCCTGCAAAACTGCTTCCGTCCGCCTTGGCAGTGACCAGGGGACTGCAAAGTGCATGGTAAAGTAAGCTGCCAGCTGGATTGCCCGGACTTATTCCCCGAGGATCAGTCTGTGAGAAGTCCCCGAATCCAGTTGCGTTCGGGAGCAACTGGGCGATGGGTTGCAAAAGGTTTTGTTCCAGAGCATCTGCCGTCACTTGATCGAGATTCAGTTGATCGTTTGTGACCTTTTTGAGTAGATCGGTCCATCCCTTCGGGCCCAACTGCTGACAAATGCCAAAGACTTCATCTTTCAATGCCACGGTTATCGCTCCTCAAAACTGCTTGCGATGGAAAACGCGTAAGAAATCCCTCAGGGGCCACTGTGCCCCGAATCCTTCCAAACCCCCCGTTGCGTTTGGCCAAAACGCATCCGGTATGCCGACAATCGATCAGCATAGCACTCGAAATCACTGGGACGCGACTTCGTTGACATACATGCGTATATTTTGTGCGAATTTTTGGTTTAAGGCGTGGCGTCAATGTGTTCATTCTACGGTCGAGCATGAAGTGTTCTTTAGCAAGTTGCGAAAGAGAGGTCTCATGCATGATCAGTCATTGGTGAATGGAAGAATTGCAGGAAATCGAGCTTTACGATGAAAAACTCAAATGGGTGTTTATGCAAGCTGTTCGATACTTTGGACTGACGCCCAGCAGTCACAATTCCGGTAAGACCAAGGATCGCCTCGGTTCCATTACTAAAGATGGAAGCAGGTTCGCGCGGTCGTACTGGGTCAGCCAGTGATGAACATTTCGAAGTTCGATCCTCGCATGCGAAATTGGTGCCGGCGGATCAAAATGCGGCGTGGCTCCAAGATCGCTCGTGTGGCTGTAGTGCGCCGTATCACCACGATCTTCTGGCACATGTTGACGCATCAGGAACGTTACACCACCGAAGCAATTTATGTCGAACGCCTCCGGCGCCGAAGATTGTCCATCCGAGAAAGGTCTCCGCTCGGATTGGAATCCAAAAGGAGTTAGTGTTCGATTGTAGGCTGACAGAGCCGGAATCCGCTTTAGGTCAATCTCTCACCCTTGCGTCTAACGAAGTAAGCCGCCTTCGTTTTTCTAATGCAGATGTAGCCCACGAGGCCAATGCCAACAAGCGTTCCACAATCCCTGTTAAATTATGTGGATCATCGTGCTTGTCGCTTTGCAAAAAGGATCCGCAACATGTCCGATCTAGAAAACCTGATCCGTGACATCCGCAGGGCCCGCATGTACACAAAGGACATCCTTAGCCACATCGATCTGACGGATTGGTTTCGCCAGCCGGACGAGGGTGTGACCCACGTCGCTTGGCAGGTAGGTCATCTTGCCGCGACACAATACGCCTTGACGCTCAAGCGACTGCGAGGTGAAAAGGCCGATGATGCCGAAATGATCTCGCCAGAGCTTCGCAGACTCTTTGGCAAAGGTTCGAGGCCTGTTCCGGATCCGGGGAGTTACCCGACGCCAAAGGATCTTCGTGCTGTCTTCGACCGGGTACACGAGCAGGTGCTCGATGAAAGCAGCGATTGGTCCAAGGAGTTACTTGATGAGGCGACCAGTGATCCACCGCATCCGATGTTTAAGACCAAAGGGGGAGCGATCCGGTGGAGCGTGCAACACGAATTCATCCACATTGGTCAGATTGGCTTGCTGCGGCGACTGCTTGGGGCAACTCCGTTGTGGTAAGTCTTAAGCAGGGACTCAGCGAAATGAGTAAAAACTGGCACCTCATCGATTTGCCGAGCACTCTAGGAATCTGCACTCGCCCGAATCGTCAGACTTCAAGTCCGGTGAGCCGCCCGCTTGCCGATGCGAATGCATCGGTGCCGATACCAAGCTGTTGCAGCATGCTGACATAGAGATTTGCCAGCGGCTTATTTCTGTCACGATCAAAGGCCAAGTGTTGGCCATGTCGAAAACCGCCACCGGCGAGGAGAACCGGCAGATTTCGGGTATCGTGCTTGCCGGCGTGTCCCAGATTACTGCCTTGGAGGACCATCGTTCGATCGAGCAACGAGTCATCACCTTCGCGACGCTCGGTCAGACCACCGAGCAATCTGCCGAGTTCGCCCATCTGTGCTTCCTCGACCTTTCGAAGTTGTTCACGTGTTTTCTTTTGTTGACTTTGATGTGTCAATGCGTGGTGTGGGAGTTCGACCCCCGGCAAGTTGACTTTTGGGTTGAACTGTTGGGTGACCAAAATCGTGACCAATCGAGTGGAATCAGTTTCTAACGCAAGTCTGGCAAGCTCGTACATGTTGCGAGTCCGCTGCACCAGCGCGCCCGGGTCAAGCATATCTCGGGGAACACGCGCGTCGACTTTCGGTTTCGGCTTTGACTCCCATTCCTCATTGACCGTGAGTCGCTTTTCGACTTCGCGCACGGATTGGAAGAACTGATCAAGTCGATCACGATCCGCACCGCTAACTCTTCGCGACAGCGATTTGATCTGTCCGCCAAATGAATCCATTAAACTTTGTCCCTCGCGAAGCTTCTGGATTTGCGCTTCGATTTCGGACTTGGAGCCTTGCACAAACAGTCTTTGAAAGACTCGTGAAGGACGTTCCTCCGATGGAATTCGAACACCATCGCCGGTATACGACATCGATCCACCTCCGGGGCCGACGCGTAGATTGAGTGTCGGAAAACGTGTGAAGTGCCCGATATGTTGTGCGGCGTACTGATCTAGTGAAATGGTATTGCGAAACCCTGCCGACCGTGGGTGTGGAGCGCCCGTCAAAAAAGAGACATCGGTTTGGTGACCGCCATCGACATTTGGATGGGAAACGCCGCTAAACACGGTGAACTGATCACGAAACTCTTCGATCACTTTCAGGTGTGCCGAAAGTTCATAATTACGGCCAGCTTGGGCAGGAAAGAACTCTTCGGGCATAAAACCAAGATCCACATTGATTGCGACCATCCGTCGCGGAACTGCTTCGCCTTGGTCACGAGCGAAAGCGGGCTTCATCACATCGAGCATCGGCAGAGCCATCGCGATGCCGGTGCCTCGCAAGAGCGTTCTTCGGTTCAGTGCCATCGTTCTCTCCAATCGATAAACGTTACTTGTGTCGAAACAAATCGCTTTGAACGATCGCGTGAACCATCGATCGCACGCCGTAGTTGGATGATTCGAGCGAATCCATCATCGCTTCAACTTCGGCTCGGTCGGCAAAACCAACAGGTTCGCCAGTTGCGTACACGATCAATTGTTCGAGCAGATTGCGGGCAAGCTTGCGCTGACGCAATTTGAGCAACGCTCGGAATTCACTGATATCCGCGAAGGACTGCCCATTCTCCAATTCACCGTGAGATTCCACGGGCAAGCCCATTCGATATCGTCGTAGTTGGCCATGCTCAATGACTTTGGACGCACCGTTGGATGCCTTCACAATCGCCCTGTAACGATCCCGCCATCCTCCCATAACGTCGAAGTTTTCGAGCGCAAATCCTGGTGGGTCGATCTTCTGGTGGCAGCCCGCACATTGCTCGATGGATCGGTGGGCGGCTAATTGCTCACGAATCGTCGTCGCTCCGCTAATGTCTGGCTCGATCGCCGGAACCGAAGGCGGCGGAGGCGGAGGTTCATCACCGAGCAAACGCGATAGCACGAACGTGCCACGTACCACGGGTGAGGTCGTCGTTCCGTTGGCAGTGATCTTCAGCAAACTCGCTTGCGTCAACAGGCCGCCGCGAACACTGTTTTCGTCGATCGCCACCTTTCGAATCTCCGAACCCGAAACTCCGTCCAAACCGTAGAGTTCGGCGAGTCTTTGATTGATCATGAGAAAGTCTGAATCAACGATGTTCGAAGTCGGCAAGTCTTTGTGCAGCATCTCAGTGAAGAATGCCTTCGTCTCTTCCACCATGGACTCGGTAAGAAACACGTTGAATTCTGGGTAGAGGTTCTCATCCGGTTGCGTTAACGTGATGTTGCGAAGATCCAGCCAGTTGCCAAGGAAATGCACGACGAATCGTTGCACTTCGGGAGCTTCGAGTAATCGGTCGGTCTCTCTTCGCAGCACATCCCGCTCGAGCAATTCACCACGACGCGCGAGGGCTTTCAGTGGTCCGTCCGGTGTCGAGTTTGAAAGAAAGCAGGACAACCGCGTGGCAAGTTCCCATGAACCTAACTCACCAGGCTCTTCGAGCAACAAGAGAAAGTCGGGCGATGTAAGGATCGCTCGATATCCTGCAAGCATCGCTTCGGTGAAAGTCTGATTCTGGCTGAGACGCTGCCGTACCATTTCCATTGGAACTTTGAGGTCCGCTGGTCGAATCGGCCGTCGGTAGGCCCGTTGCGCGAAGCTTCGCAGCAATTTGTCGGCGTCGGCTTCCGGTGTTTTCGTAATCACCCTGAAGTTGGAAGCGCCCGCGTCTGTTCGATTAATCTGCCTGGAAGAACCGGTGATGCGTGTTTTCGACGCTTTGAGTTGCAGATCCCCGAACAACTGGCGATGACTCTCCGGCGGCCACGCTTGCGGAAGTGGACCCTCCAGTTCAAACCATTGCAGAGCAATCCCGTACGCTTTGAATGCCTCGTACTTCGGATCGCTCTTGGAAGGAAAGTTAAACTTCTCGAATTCCGTCGAGATCGCCAGATACTCCACGGGCTCACCCTCGTTCAGCCAGGCGGTGACTTCGCTTGTCGTCGGCTCATTTGGAGGAAGGTCGCATCTTCCCAGCAGCCTTCCCGACTTGGAGTAGAAGGCGACCGTTTCAGTTCGATCGCTCGGGACCACTTTTCCTCGATCGTTGATGGCTCCCCATCCGTGCACGCGAATCTTGTAGTATCCACTTTGTGGAACTTCGAACGGCTTGATCACGATGTTTTGGTTGAAACGATCATTCATCATTGTGAGCACGCCATCGAACCGCGGTTCAGGATCGGTAACAGAGCCCTGTTCGCGCTTCTTAAAATTGCCACGAACACGAACCAGCGTCGGATCACGCTCCTTGCCGACTAGCGGGATTGCGTGACCCAGCTTGAGTTGTACGGCAAGTGTTTGCAAAGTCTCACGGACGCCCTTGGTGCTTTTTAATTCCGCGCGGATCGTTCGCGACGGAATCGGATCGGGCCGCGTCACAAGTGCTTTTCGCAGTGCGTGATCGGCGATTTCCAGGTAACGCGCGATCATAACGTGCGAAAAGTCCAGCGCGTTGGCGCTTTTTTGGAACCCGTGAGCGCGACCGTCGGGCGGAAGCATGTCTTCGATCTCGAGATGCGGCAGCGCGAGCAGGTCTTTCAATGAATTGCTGTATTCCGTTCTGCTGAGACGTCGCAATTCACGTCGCCCAAACTCTTTTTTGCGATGTGCGTCGACGTCGACGAGTGAGTCCGTCAAGGCGGTCAGGAATTGCGAAAGCTCTTTCGACGGCGGTCGCTCCGCGTCACTTGGCGGCATCTCACCGGTCTCGATACGATGCTGGATCAATGCCCACGCATCAAAGTCACTGTCCAGATCATGAGTAAGCAGGTCGACGCGAAAATCGGCTTCGGCCCATTCACCATTGTGACAATCAACGCAATATTGCTTGAGAAACTCCGTCGAATCCGCGCGACAGACCAACGACTGCGTCAATGCAAAGAGTATCCCGAGCCAATAGATTTTTATCATTTCTTCTCGCTCATCGGAGCCACGCTCCGCCAAGTGGGGCCGACGCGCAACTCGTCGACAATTCGATCGATGTCTCCGGTCGAACTAAGTAAGACCCTGTCTAACTTCGCGGATAATTCCACGTCGCGTGATACTGCATGCCAGGTCGCCGGTTCTGCATAACCAAGTTCGTCATCTTCCCCATAGACCCGAAAGAAGAGTTCATCTTCACCCACTTCTCGTGTCACGATCTTGCAGATCCACAGCGTTGTTTGCTCGGCCGGCGCGACAACGGGACTTGCAAATATCTGTCCGTTCCCGATTCGGATGTGGGGCCGGAATTGATGACCGTAGCCAAAGCAAATCGATTCCCCTAGGAAATCTTCAGACGACCGAAACGTTACACGAATACGCTCGGGCGGATTCCGCCGCTTCTGCGGTCGTTCCGTCTCACGTACCATCATGCTGAGGTAGGTGACACCGGCTTGGTCCAGAGCAATTGGTCGTTTCATCGGCCGGACGTAGATGGCACCACCAGCTGGCATTTTCAACATGCCGCCACGTCCCTCGGGGACAGGCCATGCGACATTGATTTCTCCTTGAACGATATGCAACTGATCGGGTGAAAAATCTGGTCGGGAAATTCGCATCTCAGATGAAGTGCGCAAACGCCACGGCCCTGACCAGCCAATGCCGCGTCTCGCCATTGGCAACGGAAGCGTGCCTTCAAGATCATAGTTAAAGCCCTCGTACAATGTCATGCGATCGCGTTGAGGCTGTGGGTTCAATCGACGAATAACTTCGGTGTAACGTTCTGCATTCAACTCGATCGGCTCCGCATCTGCCTTTGCACCCGCGAATCGAATCGCGGCACCAGCCCCCAACACGTTCGCGGAACTCCCGTCACGATATTCAACCTCGCCGTCCAACACGTGAAGTTCCGTTGCCCCGGTTTGCTCCACCTTTACGGCGAACTCGGTTCCGAGATCGACAAGTGGACTGGCCGGTGTGTCCAATGCAAAACCGTCGGGTCCCACGTCCGCACGCACGACGATGTTGCCGTAATTCAGACTCGCCCTGCCACCGGACACCAACTCTAGCGAAGACTTGCCGGTCATCACGAGCTCGGCGCCGCCGTCAAAACGCAGCACGGCGGTGCCGGACCGCAAATTCAGATTCTGCGGTGAAAGGCGTTGCCCCTCGCGAAAACTAGCGTCTTGCTGCCAGACGCAAGCTACATCCAGAATCAGCGTTGCGATCGCTGCTGGTTGACGCGGAATCGATGAATCCGAGCGTGACTGGGAAAACCACCAAGCGACCATGACAAGCAACATTGCCGCGACCACGTAATTGCAAATCGCGCCAAACGATGATGGTGGAGTGGCTGGCAGCGTTGCGACAATCTGATCGGTAACTTGGCTTTCGGCACTATCGATTTTTTGCATCACCGAATCACAGAGCGCCGATTCATCAAAAAGTTGATGGAGCACTCCGAGGAGTCGATGCTGCGAGATCAGGTCGGCAGCCAGCTGAGCTGCCGACTCGTTTTTTTCTGTTAATTGTGAGAGAGCGTCCATCTGCGCGGCGGTGACCTCATCGTCCAGCAGCCCGCTAATCAACTCGTGAAGCTCCGCAGAAGTCTCGTCTTCCAAATGTTTCATGTCAGACCTCGATCGGGATTCCGTTGGGAACGAGGATGATCCATCGAATCCAGCTCTTGTTGTACACATTCGCGCAGCTTTTTCCGAAGCATGCATAGTTCTTTGCGGATTGCCCCCACGGTTCGTCGCAGTCGACTCGCGATTTCTTCGTTCGACATCCCCGTTTCATAGCGCTTTCGCAAAACTTCCCGCCCTTTTGTGGGTACCTTCTCCAAACAAGTCTTTAGGAGTTCCAGTCGAGGGTCTTCGTCCTGGTCAGCCAGCATTTGTTTTTCCATCTGTCGCGAGACAGTGACGTACAAAAACCGCGAGAGGTAATCAGCCTGACGCCTCAGCCGCGTCGTCTCCATCATCACTTGGTAACGCGCAATGGTCAGGATCCAGGCCCGAAAGTTTGATCCCAATCGGTATTGACCGATGGATTGATAGGCTTCGACAAACGTTCGTTGAACGATGTCATCGACATCCATTCCCGGAAGAGACTTCCCAGCAACAAAGGCGCGAACGACGGGAAGTGAATGTGCCACGACAGTGCGATACGCCTCTCGGTCGCCGCCCTGAACCGCCGCGAGGCTATTTTCGAGTGTTGGATTTTGATCGCTCATCGAGAATCTAATAGCAGTTGCCGCCGAAACGTTACCAACAATAATCCCACAGGTCGCCCCCCTGCATTTCGTCGTTGGACTCTCTCGCGAATCGTGCAGCGGTGGGTGATTTGTACCCCGATGACAGAGGCCTTCAGCGACTTATCCGGCGCTGCCGAAAACGCCACCGCCATCATCCGCCAGGCCCTATTATTCTGAATTGGCCGCCGATACATTGCTCTTCTGTTCGGCTTGTCCGCGCTGGATCAACAAAGATCCTCGTTCGGACATTGGGAGCGTCACGAAACAAACTCGATTGGAGAAAAGCACTCGCAAAGCGGTTGCTATCGGACGGTGCCAGAAAAAGCTCGGACCTCGCCAATAAGCAGATCTGGTTCCTCCATGGAGGCGAAATGTCCGCCGTGAGGCATGACCGTATAGCGCCGAACGTTGTCCTTACCGTACATGAGTTCGAACCACGGGCGGGGAGGAAGTTGAATCTCCTTTGGAAAGAGCGCAGCTCCGATTGGCACCGAGAACGATTGCGTATCGAGCGGGCTTGCGGGACGTTCCTGGTACACTGCAGGAGTCCTGCTCTAGTACGCAACGAAATATGGGCTCACATCGTCGCCTACAATCTCATTCGCGGCGTGATTGCACAGGCAGCTAGGCGGCATGAAATTGAACCTAGGTCTATCAGCTTCAAGGGCGCTCTTCAAAGCCTCGTCGGATTCCACCCGGCGTTGATCGTAGAACGTCTGGAACAGTCGTTTAGGCAGAAGATCATCGAATAACTACTACTAGCCGTCGCCAGCAATATCGTCGGAACGAGACCTAATCGTTTTGAGCCGAGGAAGAGAAAACGCAGGTACGGCAAGTACGACAGACTCTTCAAGCCGAGGCAGGAGTTCAAGCAGGTTCTGCAGCTGTACATCCTGAGAGACACGTAACTAATTAAGTGCCATTCGTGGGCGGTGGACCGGAGCGAACAAAACCGGGAAACGGCCCCTTCGGTCTGAGCGACTCAATCAAACGTAATGGTCGCTTCGTTTAGCGCTCCTGCCCGCGTTCAGCGGCTCGGGCGTCTTCTCTTTGAGCGTCGAGTTCATAGCTTTTCGCAACAGCTCGAAGGCACGCAGCGGTGCGAGGCCAATCTACATCAACGCTTTCTGCCCAGTTGCGAAACTTCTCTGCCTCCCGTCGTTCCAAGTCACCTCCGTCAAAAGGTCCTCTCGATGTGACTCCGCGGCTGTTGAAGATTCCAATCTGAAACCCTCGTTCCAGATCATCGCTCTTTATGTCATCGATAACATCGCAAATCTCTTCGCACGGCCATTGTGCAGCAGAGTCCTCATGAGGCCAACTTGCAAACATCTCCCCGATGGTGGAGTCAGCCACCCCGAGGTGGCCTGACTCACGACAGATGCCACGCGCGGTCTCGACCCATGCTGACAGTTCCTCTTCGTCGACGGTTCCGTCATCTTGCAAACCGGGCACACGTTTCCAATTCATCAGAAGCCTAAAAGCCTGGCTAGCACGGCTCTCTTCTACGGGCGATAGCTTGCGTTTTTCCGGCTCTTCGTGCTCGGGTCGAAAGATTAGACCGATCAGGTCTCCGAAGAATTGGGGGTTTGAACTCAAACTCCGAATCAGAGTGCTTGGTAAAGCGGCAAAGCCGTCGAGTATCCCTAAGTACTCCCATTCCAGTTGAGCTAGCTGCCTGGTCGATTCAGATTCATCGTATGTGATAGATTCCTGGAGCCACCCAAAAAGATCTTGGATGGTTCGTAAAGTTTCGGCCTGTAGATTTGAATTTGAGTGCGTCATCCATTCAAGACATGCACGTAATGCGCTTGTTACGGCATGACGGGAGATCTCGATCTTGTCATGCGCCACAAAGGCAAGCAGCTCAATCGCTCTTTCGGGACGATTGGCCTGAATCAACTGGCTAGTTGAAAACTCAAGCTCCGAAATGCTCAGATCGTTTCGACCGTATGGGGTTACGATGCTCCAATACTCTTTCGCAACCGAGGCGTCGAATTCTTCTGCCATTTCCCAAACTGCTGACGAAAATTGCGCGTGAGAAAGAAGTAACGCTACATCTTTGTCGTTCCACTTTTCAAGCGAAAGAGACTTAACCCAGTCCAACCCAGAATGAAAGATTCGTGCGCGTGCGAAACCACTTGCTACGTTTTGTTCGCTCTCTAAATCGCTATTCCACAACCCTGGCAGAATACTGTCATCAGAGAACTGACCAATAGCTGCTAGCGTGTACCCGACACGCCCTGGGGCTTCTGCAATTGCGGCAAGCGTCAACGCGCCCGCAAATCCCTGTGCATTTATGATTTCAGAGAGTGCACTCTCACGACGACGATCAACTTCCTCTTCCATGGCTTTGAATTCACCACGGAAACCATCAAGTTTGACCCACGGGGCAAACAGCCACGCGTAGCGCTCACAGAGATCCTCCGACTGGAATTTTGTAATTGCCTGGTCAAGCTTGTCGACAGCGGATGACGGCAAAGCCCATTTCGTGTCAGCGTGGTCACGGTTCAATCGGACAGTCTTTCGCAATTGTTCGACGAACGCACGGCGCTGATCCTCTTGAAGATTCCCGACAGGGAACTGTCCTAATTTCGCGATAAGTCGGTTCCGAGATTCCTCCGGTATCGATGAGATCTCTTCAAGGACATGTTGCCACCGAGCGGAATCAAGCTGGACGAGTTCTTCGATTAAGCTCGCAGCGGCTTCTATTTGTAACCAGTAGTCTCGGTTCGTTGTTCCTTCCGTCCATTCTGCCAGCCATGGTTGCCAAACGGGTCGATGGTTCATGCCCGTGTGGGAGTGGGTCGAAGGCAGCAACGAAAACAGAATCTTCCACGTTGTACTTGGAGTCTGCTTGGCCAATGATTTGAGTACAGCAACGCGTTTCTCAGCTCGGGCAGCGGTTTGGGGGTACCAAGTTAGTAGAATTCCGAGAAGGCTATTTCTTGGTCGATTCGACCATTTCGTCCCCGTATCGATTTGATCGAGTCCAGCCAATGTGATGCAAACCTGCGGCAACCATTCTGGGGACCAAGCAAGACACTCCAGAGCCCATAGCAAGCCGGAATGCTTGCAAGAAGACATCATGGGCAAATCACCGTCATCGGACAGAACCAAGCTCAATTCGGGCTCATCCTTGTTTAGGTCTGATTGAACAGCACGCAGGAATTCGCTTGGAGCCGCTTCAGCTAAAAGCGACAGGTACGAACCCAAAGTCGACCACGTTAGCCAGGTGGCGTTGCCAAGAATTCGTCGCACGACACGGTCCGCTCTAATTGAATCACAAGATCCCATGGAGCCCGCCCGAAATTCCACGCCCAAAATAGCCAGTGTCTCGCAAATTCCACGGCGAAGAAGATCGCTTACCAGCTGCGGGCCACTGCTACGGATTGACCGCTTGAACCTTTCATCGGGTGTCAATTTCAGCGCAGTGTTCTCTTGACCGAGAATCTTAAGTGCCACTGATTCAAAAACGTTGAGCAGCTCTTCGTGCACACAATTGCCGACCAGCGTCCAGGAATCTTCTGGCGACACAAGTCGCCATCGAGACTCGTTGCACGTTAGCGGCGAATCCTGTTTCCGCAATAATTGGCTCGCAACGTTGCGAATTTCGCTGTACGGGAGATTCGCCAACTGCGACAGGAGTTCACGATCGTGCGGGTTCGCGTCATCCCATCCGCCTGCAAGCAACAGTGGCAGAAACCCTTGCCGCAATTGTGAGCCCGAACTCCAAGCAGGCAACGTAGACAGAGGTACCGTTGAAAGATGCCTTTTGAGCACAGAGACACTCCCGCCAGCAGCACGAGCAGCCTTGCTTGCTTTCTCGCGAACGAAACCGCTGGCTTCCAGCGATTTTTCTAAGTCATATCGAAACGGGCGTTCAAGGCTCACTGGGTTGAAGCTGTGGTTTGAGTAATGCGTCGCAGCCATCAAGACTCGATGCCCTCGCTGCACTGCCGCCGACAGTTCTTCAGCTGAAGGCGCTAGCGATGGACTGATGACCAAGTTCAGTGCTTGATTGACGCGCGATAACGCTCTCCATTGCTTGTGGTCTCCAACCAGCAATGTGCGACTCCTGAGACGCTCCAGCTCTTCGGTGGCGATCGTCGCGTCACTGGAACCCTGGAGTAATGCGGCGACGAAGTCGATTCCTTCGCTCGGAGAGCGGCATTCAATCGCAAGTACTCCGGGGGGGCTATTGAAGAACTCAACGACCTTGTCGACGGACTTCTTTCGAGATGCGAGAAAGACATTAGGCCCTAGATTCGGAACAGTCAATCGCGCGAGAGATTTCCAGTGCTCGTCGATCGAAATAACGCCATCTGGGAGCAACCCAAACTTGGCCGCAAGCCATGCATCGACTCCCGCTGCCGATTCAAGCCATGCCTCAAGGTCACTTGAGTCGAAAACCTCTACGCTTTTCCAGCGGCCGACTTCTCGCTTTTCGTCTCGCCATGCTTGCTTCTTGTCCCATTTGCGTGACGTGACGAAAACAAACGTCACTTCTGATGCAGGTAAGCCAAGCGGCCCGGTTGTCCGATTCTTGAAATCGCGGTCTGCCTTTTGTTTTGGATTCTGCTCAACGCTGATTTCCCATGCACTGGCCCCAGTTGGCACAAAGTGCGAACCAGATTCCGACTCGACGAGTCCATCCCAGCCGTGCCGTTGAACTCCTTCACCGCTCGGAATTTCAATTCGATGAGTCTTTGCGGGACTGGCAATGATCAACTGCCGAACCAGATTAGGTAGTTCTCCTTGCGCTTCCCTGGAGGATGACCATTGTTCCAAATGCCGGGCCTCGACCCACGCTCTTCGAGGGCTGTGAGCGAGCCTTCCCTCTAATTCGGGAGCTACAGCCCTATCGTGGTTCAACGCAGCGCGCATGAAGACTTTCCAGTCCCCTGAGTCTGGTTCAAACAGCAATGCGTCGGCAAACGCCTGAAGCAATTCTGCAGATTTCGGTGGTGGCTTCACGCCGCGCTCAATTCGACTCACATTCCCTTTGTCGAACCCGTTTTGGCGACAGAATTCGCTCAGGTTGAGCCCTAGGGTTTCTCGCCGGAGGCGAAAGATGCTTCCGAACTCTATTTTGGCCGGTGTTGTCACTATTTCCTCCCCGTTGTACAAAATATACAACGAACAATGCCATAGTCAATCGTTGTGGCATTCGACAACGAATCGTTCTTTAGTCTAAAATTTTGCTAGATTGCTGCTGAAAGCAAAGCACTCAGCTTGGGGAAAAATGCGAATTTAACACTTATCGAGATATGCAATGCAATGACCAGCGGAC
>JBCCEO010000031.1:0-21631 GCA_039030255.1 Planctomycetota bacterium
ATCAGCAACACGCCGACCGCAAAGATCAAAGCCCCGGCCATTGCAGCCCACCAAAGTGGCTTGACCGATGCAAGTATCTCCACAAATTCGTAGTTAAGCGTTCCAGTGGCATCGATACTTGTGTTCTTGTAGCCTTGAATTGCACCCGCTAGAAAACTTGCATCCACCAACACTCCTGCTCCGATCCCCGAAACGAAGACGTTAATGCGCAACATGTTTTTATTGAACAAGGCGCGATGAAAGAGCTGCGGTATCATCCAAAAAATAGCGCCGATGCCAAACATACCGGCGACACCAAAACTAATCGCGTAGGAATGAGCAACTCCCCAATCCGTAAACACCGTCCAAGAACTGATCGATTTGATAGACGTCAAGCCGATTTCGATGCACACGAAACCGAAGAAGATCAAACCAAACAGATAGAACTGAAGAATGGGACTCTTGAGCAATTCTTTATTCGGCCCGCGGAGCATGGACCAACCCGCCATCACTCCACCCCAACTCGGGAAGAACATAACGACGCCCGCCAACATGGCCAGGGAAGTGATCCACTCCGGAACCGCCGAGTAGTGCAATACGCGCGTCGCGGCAAAAACGCCCAAGGTATTCATGGCCCAGAACTGCAGGATCGCCATGCGATAATGGACAACAGGCTTACCCGTAGCTTTAGGAACAAAATAGTACATCAGCCCAATAGCAGGCATCAGCAACATGTAATATTGGATGCACTCGAAGCCCCAATGCTGCAGAAACCCATCCGCGACACCCCAAAACAGACTATCCCCCGCATAGCCCTCGCCAGGTATGGCCAAATTGCAAAGCAGTTGAAACATGGGCGGAGCCAAAGCACCGCTCATGTAAAACCACAACGAGATGTACATATGTCGCTGACGACGACGCAACAAAGTCATCATCAAGTTGGTGGCAAAGCACAACATCACCAATGCAAAGCCAGCATCTACTACCCAAACCCAATCTTGGCCAAATCGATGTTCCGTGTGCCCGTAGAATATCGTGACCAGCGCCCATACATTCACGAACTGCCAGCCAAAGAAGTGCAACCAGCTAAGCGAACGATTCCACATTTCGCATTTGCACAATCGCTGCGTACTGAAGTAAATCCCGGCGAACAATGCATTGGCCGCGAAACCGTAAACGGTTAGGCTGAGCGGCAAATTTCCGAAACGTGCAAAGTTATATTCGGCGGCAATCAGGCCAGGATTCAGCAGGATGTAAATCGAAGCGGCAACCGCCAAGGAAGCAACAAGGCCCCAGATTGCGGTGGCTCCAATAAATAATCGCACGATCGAATCGTCGTAGCGATAATGTTCTTCGTTAGTCTCTGCTGAGGGGTTTTCAGAGTCCAAGGTGCGATCTTATAGCTGTAGAGTAGTGTCGTTGGTTCGTTTCGTGTCGCTATGAGGTACGGGTTAGGAGTATTGCATTGCAGGCACTTAACTTACCCTCCCTATCTGAGTTCAACGAGGATTTGATGGGAGGGTCGGAGCCCAAGCGACGGGGAGGGAATTTCTGGAGCAAAAGGGCTCTCCGTCCCCTCAACCAAACTCGGGACGAACCAGTATAAATTGTCCTCTCGCGATTCAAAGTGACGATTTTTCAGAGTCATCCTCGTCTTGACGCCACTCATCCTGCATGACTGTAAGGTTTAACGCGGGCGCAACCTGGACCGCAGGCGCAAGGCTGGAAAGCGACGGAAGCCTGGACGGAGTCCTCCACCCAACGCGGAGGGTGTGCGAGGCAACCACAGCACAGTATGAACAATCCAAAGACGTATTAGAATTCTACGATTGCCCCAGTTCGATCTGAGAACTCCCCTTGGCCAAATCAAGACAAAGCCAAGTTTCTAGCTCCGAGTAAAAAACATATCCCGGCAGCAAGCTGGCGAGCGTCGAAACCTGCTTGAATCCCGGAACTTTTTGCCGCTTCGACGCCTGATTCGCTTTTTGCGATCCTGGCAATCGCAACGTAAATTGCGGGCAAGCGAATGGCGCCTCCAGCTCAATACGCTTCTCGAAGAGACGCACTCGCGTGTATTCCTTGGCGGCCCAATAGCGTGCAATTTCGCTGATCTTCATCCACTGCGTCTGATCCCCAAAACGATTTGCTAGTGCCTGAACCACGGATTGAAAGGCGCGGAATCCGGACTTGCTACCATTGCAGTACATCCCGGGCCAATGGCAAAGCATGACGGCCGGTTGCTTCGCCTCAATCAACTCCACCATGCGACCCGATGCCGCAGCCTGATCGCAATATTTTTCGGCTTGGGGCTCCAGCACGCCGTCCCAACCTCCGAACCAATCTCCAGTTCCAGCCGGTACATTGACCACCAGATTGTACAAATCCTGATCTTCTGCGATTGCCCGCCGACCGCCCTGCTTACCCGAGACACCCTCCATCTTGGGCCAAGTCGCGTCCTCGAGGTACTTGAAATAGTGCGGCAGCTCACAACCGTAAACGTCGCGCACGGCCTCGCCGACTGCCACGGGCAACTTGGCTTTCACACGATTTCCGAATCCGCCCGGAGTCGTAATGCCCTCACAGGGCAAGTCACAGTTCTTGACAATCTGCAGGGCGTAAGCCAAATAGCTTGCCAAGTAATCGACGCTGACATCTTCTTGCGGATACGAATTCTCCATGTGTGCTGGCGAATAGTCTTGGAAGGGCCTTCCCGTCTTGAGATCGATCACACGTGTGTGCGTGATCATTTCCGGATGAATGTCCCAATTCGGCAGCATCAAGTCTCGCACGAGCTTCAAACTGTCTTGAAGCTGCTTTTGGGACCAACCAGGCAGGGTGCGATCCAGCCAACCGACACAAGCCGGATAGGGCACCACGCTGTACTTGCCTTTGACGCCATGTTCAGCGCACCACTGGCCAAACTCGCGGACAAAACTATCCGGTATTTCATCCGGCCAATCCTGCCATGGCTTATGATAACTCGCCCGTTCGGGATACGTCGCCGCAAACTGCGGCATGCAGAACTTGCCCATGTTCACCAGACAAGTCGAGTCATCAATAATGAAGGAAAGTGGAACGCGTCCCCGCGGAAGCTCGACGGTAACTGCCGCGTTTTTGGGCTGCTGAACTTGCTCTTGCCCTAGTGCTCGATTACCGGTCGGCCCGGTACCGATGCAACTTGCAACACCCAAGGCACTTGCATTCAAGAATTCGCGACGATTTCGATTCACTTTCCGTTCCCCGTGTTGGTATCACAGAAAGCATAACAAAAGTGGCCGCAGTATTCTCGCTTCTGATTGCCCTCGGCATATCCTTGATCGTTACCCGCATCGCAGCGCTCGCACTCATGTTTACTGGATTATCGCGAGAAGCGGCGCGCTTCCAAGCGCGCTCCGCCTTCTCAGGCTGCGGCTACACGACCAGAGAAGCCGAAAACGTCGTGAACCATCCCGTGCGTCGACGCATCGTCATGGCGCTCATGCTCCTGGGTAATATTGGTATCGCGACTGTCGTGGCCACCGTCATCCTGTCTTTTAGTAGTGCCAATGACGCGGATGACGTGAGCAGCAGACTTGTAATATTAGGCATCCTGACCTTTGGAATCCTATTGCTGTTCGTGCTCTTCTCCAGCCGTTGGGTTGAGAGGCAGATGAACAAAGTCATCGCTCTCGCGCTACACGCTTTTACGGATCTCGAAATCCGCGACTACCAAGCGTTATTGCAGCTGGCCGACGGCTATGCAGTCAGTGAAATGATCATTGAAAACAATCATTGGCTCGACGGCAGCATACTCAGAGACATACGGCTGGCCGATGAAGGCATATTGATTTTGGGCATCCATCGCACCAAGGACTATCAAGGCATTCCGCGAGCCAACGATCAAATCCTAGCCGGCGATACGCTGATCCTTTACGGCAAGCTAGAGTACATCTCGATGCTCGACCAACGCCGCTCCGGCAAAACTGGCGACAACGAACATGCAGAACAAGTCCAAAAATACGCCGCCCTTAAGAAACAAAATTCCGATCACTAACCCGCCGCGAAAGCCAGGCTCCTCCTTTTACCAACCCGCAGCGTCAGCTAGGCCCCTCTTCACCAACCCGCAGCGTCAGCTAGGCCCCTCTTCACCAACCCGCAGCGTCAGCTAGGCCTTTTTCTCTCACCCTCTGCCCACGAACGATCGAGCTCGAATTCTGGTAAGTATCACACTAGGGTCATCAGCAGAGCGATAGCAAGACAAACGCCGAGAAAAATCCAATCTAGTCGAAATATCTTACGGCGCGCATCGGCGGACGCAAGAAATAGCACCAGAGCTTCGAAGGCTCCGGTCAGCACCAATACGATGGGCGCCAACAGGATCAACAGGGCTTTCGCGTTGTAACCAATGCCCAATCTGAACAAATCCAATTGGCTAAGTTCGAGCCCAAATTCTTCATATCGTTCAACCTTGGATTGCATCACCCAGGGCAGCACGATAGCCGGAAACACCACCCACACTACCAAATGCAGGCAAAACCTGACAACGGCCCCCAACGCCTCCCCTATTCCCGGCCCAACACTGTTTTCCTGATGCATCTCTTTCCTCTTCACAGTCTTCCCACCAACCCGCAGCTTCAGCTAGGTCTCTTCTTACCAACCCGCCGCGTCAGCTAGGCCCTCCTTCCACGATCGCTTTTCGATTCGTTACACTACACAGCATCGCATTACGTAGCAGAACTCGTCAAGAGTTTCGGCATCCCCGTTCCCAGACGGCGGCAGCCGAAAGTCCGACGACTTCTGCTACAGCTAAGGTGGCCTCTTCTTACCAACCCACAGCGTGAGCTAGGCTCTTCTTGCCGCGTTAGCAGGCGGTCTTCTGACCATCCTGGAAAGATCAGTTATCGAATTTTGGTTGGTAGCATGCCACGCTACGTCTGAGACAGCCGTCTAATACAAAGAGGAGGAACCCCTCGCTGTCGCTCGGGCCCTAGCTTACGCTGCGGGTTGGTGGGAGGATCCTAGCTTACGCTGCGGTTTAGTGAGGAGGTCCAGCAAAGACCTAGCTCACGCTGGGGTTATTTATCTTGTGCGTCTCGCACGTAGAGTATTGCTTGTTCGAGGGAGTACTTGTCGTTGATGTAGCGTTGGCTGCCACGTTCGGCCCACCATTGCTTGCGATTTGGAGAATTTGATCTCAGGCGGCGAGTGCTCCACGCCTTGAGGTCATTACGAATTTTCTCGGGATGACAACTTGCAGCCGAAACAACGACGTGAATATGATTCGAACGACAATTGACTGCATGGAGCACCCAATTCCGATACTTGCAAGTCTCTGCAATCTGCGATTCGATAATCTCTCGTTCCGCTACTGCCAAAACGCAGGCAGCTTCTGCCATCCGTGCTTTTGCTTCCAATTGCAATGCGGGGTCGGGTAGCTTCCAACCTTCATGATATTCGATCCAACCTCGTTCATCGCCTGGAAGCCAAGTTCCGTACGTGGGCCAAGTCAGAAGATAAGCCAACGGATCTTCGTTCGACATGTCCTACTTCCCCACTTCTTTACCAACCCGCAGCGTCAGCTAGGCCTCTTCTCCTCTCCCCACTAACCCGCAGCGTCAGAGCGTCAGCTAGGCCTTCTTCTCTCCCCACTAACCCGCAGCGTCAGCTAGGCCTCTTCTCCTCCTCACCAACCCGCCGCGTCAGCCAGCCCTTCTTCCAGCTTCCGCTACGCCTAATCAGACTGACAGCTCTCATTGTCGATCCATATCAATGTAAATGACCGATCAGACCATCACAAGTAAACTGCAGCAGAGTCTGTCAGCTTTCGCGCTTGCTGATCCTGGAACGGTCAGTTCTCGCATTCTGGTTAGCATCGAATCGGGTTCCATCTAAGACAGCCAGCTACTAGGTAGAAGAGGAATCCCTCGCTTCGCTCGGGCCTTAGCTCACGCTGCGGGTTGGTGAAAACGTGACCTAGCTGATGCTAGGTTCAGGCGGAGGCCTAGCTCACGCTGCGGGTTGGTGAGAAGAGGGACCTAGATTCTAGTTTTGCTTGTAGCATATGCTGCGCGTCAGCTTTCGCGTTCGCGGTCTTCGCCCGGCTCCGCCGAATTGGCTCGACTTCGCTCACGCGACTCTTGCTGGAGCTCCGGCTTGAACTCGACACAACGAAAACCAATGTCGTAGAGCGCATCATCTGGCGTGCTCCCGCATCGACAAGCCGCTCGAACGTAACGCGCGTCGCTGAACCAAGAACCACCACGAACCACACGGAACGAAGGATCGAACTCTGCCTCGTACCCCTCGCGCCAATAATCTTCACACCACTCCCAAACACTGCCTAGCATGTCATAAAGCCCGAATCCGTTCGGCTTCTTCTGCTTCACCTCTCGTGTGCCGCCGATGGAGAATTCGTATTGCTTTTCTGACCAGCCAGTCATATCCTGCCCATCCGCCAGATCGAAATCAACACCACAATTTCCGCTATACCAAGCGATCTCATCAAGCCCGGGTGCATTGTAGTCCCCAGCGATTTCCAAATCACCAACATAGGTTGCGGTTTGCGTCCCAACACGACAGGCATATTCCCACTGTGCTTCGGAGGGAAGGCAGAGCTTCAATCCATCGAGCCTTGAATTCAGCTTCTCAATAAAACCCTGACCATCATCCCAGCTCACCTGTTCTACGGGACGCTTTCCGCTTTTAAAATAGCTTGGATTCTCGCCCATCACTGCTTGCCACAATTCCTGGGTTACAGGCGTTTCCATCATCCAGAATCCGGCAGCAATCGATTGGTTCTGAACCGGTCCTTCATCGCCATAGCGCCCGTTCTCACTTTCGGGCGAACCCATCTGAAAATCACCAGGAGGAATCCAACGCATACGTTCCACGACGCCATCTATTTCGAGACTTGCAAATGGCGCCCATTGATCCTCGCCGATCTCGCTCGCCCAGCTAGGAGCGATTCCAGAATCTAAGGGATGAGATGGACGCTGGGCAGTAGCGGTGGTTGTCATGGGATTTGCTTTGTCAAATCTTTTCAATTGTCATTGCTATAAAGTTACTCTCCCTTTTGCGAGAGCCATGCGCTGCATGGTATCGAGCAAAATAGGGAGAGTCGAGCTATCAGGCTCGGAGAGGGTCTCTTCGCTGCATCATAACACATCCATGTACCCACCAACCCGCAGCGTCAGCTAGGCCCTCCTCTCTTCCCAGGCTCTTCTCTTACTCCTCACCCTCTTCGGCTATGCCTTCTTCTTCCGCTGCGGCCGCTCGGAACGCACAGCTCTCGAGTTCTGGTCAGCATCACGCCGAGCTCCGTACGCGTCTGGGTATTAATGGACGGCTTCAGGAATCCCTCGCTGTAGCTCGGGCCCTAGCTCACGCTGTGGGTTCGTGAAGAGGCAGCTGACGCCGCCGGATCGTGCGGCGTCTATAGCTCACGTTGCGGGTTCGTGGATCGCCTAGCTTACGCTGCGGGTTGGTGAAGGCCGTTCGCGGTCTTCGCCGGGCTCCGCCCTCACGGCTCGACCTCGCTCACGGCGATCTGTCTTGGCTGGAGCTCTGGCTTGAACTCGACACAACGAAAACCAATGCTGAAGTACGCATCATCCGGCGCGTACCTGCAACGACAAGCCGCCCGAACGAAACGCGCGCGGCTGCTGCTCCAAGAACCACCACGAACCACACGGTACGAAGTGACCAATTCTGCTCCATAATCGGCACACCAATGGTCTGCACACCACTCCCAGACATTACCCAACGTGTCATAAAGCCCGAATCCGTTCGGTCTTTTAAGCTTCACTTCACGCGTGCCACCTGTATCAAATCCATACTGCTTTTCTGGCCAATCTGAAGTCTCCCTGCCTTTCTCTAAATCGAAGTCTTTGCCGCAATTGCCGCCATACCAAGTAATTTCGTCAAGAATCGGCGCGTTGTTATCGCCAAGAATCTCAAGATCGCCCGCATAGGTCGCTGATTGCGTACCAGCACGGCAGGCATATTCCCATTGCGATTCGGCAGGTAGGCCAAGTGAAAATCCAGCCTCTTTGCGGTCCAATACTGGATTTACCTTCTCCAGGAACTGCTGGCACGCATCCCAACTCACGCTTTCAACAGGTCGATATGGCGACTTAAATTCGCTCGGGTTTTCTCCCATCACTGCCGTCCACAATTTCTGTGTGACCGGCGTTTCCATCATCCAGAATCCAACGGGAATCACCTCACGATGCAATGTTCCGTCCCAGGCTTCCATGCGGCCAGCTTCGTTTTCTGGTGAACCCATGTCAAAGGAGCCGGGCGGAATCCAACGAAAACGAACTGGGACGGATTCCAGCCGCAATTCAGCCCACAGACCAAACCGATCCCGACCAAATTCCTCGGCCCATCGAGGACGCGTGGTCGATTCCACATCCAATGACTGAAATAGATCCGTTTCAACGCGCAAGCGCCCGCGATGCGTGAAAGAATCGCGGTCGGGCTCTTCCCCATCAACTTCAAGCCAAATTATCGGGCTCGCTGGCACATGGTCGTCGCGGGCTGCGCCTTGACGCTCCTCCCGTGCCGCTCGCCCTAGCCTGTGCTCCGCCGGACCTGAGCTCTGGAACTCGACACAACGAAAACCAACGCTGAAGTTGGCGTTGTCTGGCGTGCTCCTGTGCCGACTTGCTGCGCGAACGTAGCGCGCGTGGCTGAACCAAGAACCACCGCGAAACACACGCCCCAAAGTGGCGATTTCTTGGCTGTAGTCTTCCCGCCATAAATCTTTACACCACTCCCATACGTTACCCAGCATGTCGTAAAGACCAAATCGATTCGGTTCTTTCAGTTTCACCTCTCGGGTGCCGCCAACGGAGAACTCATACTGCATTTCTTGCCAATCCGAAGTGTCCCTTCCATCTTTTAGATCGAAATCCACGCCACAATTGCCACCATACCAGGCGATTGAATCCAGAACGGGCGAATTTCTGTTACCAAGGAATTCTAAGTCTCCTGCGTAGGTTGAACTCTTGGTTCCGGCACGACACGCATACTCCCATTGACCTTCGCTTGGAAGAAACAATGTCAAGCCCGGCAACTTAATAGTCACTTCCGTTGCATATCGCTGACAATCATTCCAACTCACCCATTCGACGGGACGCCTGCGGCTCTTGAACCAACTTGGGTTCTCTCCAATCACCGCTTGCCAAAGGTCTTGGGTGCATGGCGTATCCATCATCCAAAAACCACGTTTGATGACTTGCTGATGACGAAGCCCTTCATTGTCTTGACGGCCTTCCTCATCGGCGTGAGAACCCATCATGAATTCCCCTGGAGGAATCCAGCGCATTCGTTGGACCACGCCGCTGATTTCAAATTCTGAAAAGGCCAAGCCGTCTTCATCATGGCCCCAGTTACTCGCCCACTTAGGTGCCTTGCCATCCTCCCAAAAATCCTGATTTGGAGAATTGACACTAGCTGAATCTGTGTCGTGCGAAAAATCCCCGAGCGCACTGACTTTGATTTTTCCATTCTTCGTCGGCACAATCGACAGCAGACTTCCCTGCACATCCACGTTCACCTCTGCCGCAACCAACTCACCCCCATCCTGCCAGATCCCCAAACGCCTTTCCACCTGCGCCGGATCGCTAGCCATCAAGCTTGGCGTCACGGTCGTCATCGAATCGGCTGATGGATAAGGAGAAAACACCGTTTCGCGCAGTTTATGCAGTACCGCGCCTGCCGTGCCATCACCCATCGCCCGCGCCGGCATCTGCGGAAAGGTCTCACGTAAGAACTCTGAGTGATCGTCGTGAACAATTTCAGCGATTGACTTCCGTGCAATCACCCTTTCGCAGTTCCGAAACCAATCAATCGCCTCCGGACGCTGCTGTGAAATCGTCGAGTGAGAATTGTCATTCTCAAGGCCAACCAACTCAGCGTAAGATATCGGTGGGTAGCAGCCCTGCCTGAATCGGGCCCAAATGTCGTAGGTCTTGTTTCGCAGCTCGCGAAGGGAGGGAGCAAGACGATCCGTCTCAAGTGAAAGAAGACATTCTCGGCGCAAACGAGCTGCATCAACGTCCGTTGCTTCGACGTACTCTGACTGAACAATGAGCGATTCCATTCCCGGATCATACCGCGTTTCTGGCAGCAGCCTACGAACGGCGCGAAGCATGCCCCAATCTAGTCGTATCACAAAAGCCAGTAGCGTCATCAGCCTTTTCATTGCCGCTGCACGAGACTGATCATCGAAAGATACGCCTATAGGATTGGGCTCAACGGGAATCACGTTCCAAGTAGCCTGCAGTCTCTCGTCGATTTCAGTTTCGCAGCAAGGCGTTACTGCGATAGGAATCTTGCCTGCATCCCGAAGACGTTCTCCGGCGCTCCACCAACTTCGGCGACTGGAATCATCAGCGGCCAAGCTTCCCAAGTCTGTGTGGGCCAACACAATTTGGCCAACCAACTTATCCGTCACGCGATCTCCTGCTCGCACCAAAATATCCTGTATCCCGCTCATCGGAAACAAGGAGCGTAGAGCGACAAACAGCTCGCGCTGATCCTGCCAGTAAGGGATCAAATGTTCAGAACGGTCAAAGACAAAACTAATTGTGTTTCCCCACGCACGCCGGACAAGACGCGGAGGCAAATCGACAAACTCGGCTTGGCTGATTCGCTGGACGAGTTCCTGAACATCGACCCGTCCTTGTGCGACATCCATCACGTCACTGGTGCGAAGACGCGTTATAATCTCATTCGCACTAGAGAGTCGAACTCGAGGCGGGTTCTGAACCGCGTAGCTAACATCAATATCGACCACTTCGTCTGACGGAATTTCGCTCTCTGTCTCCTCAGAATGTTCTGCAGGAACGAATCTTGTTGGCTGCCAAAGACATAATGGTTCAAAAACGAGACCAGGCTCAAAGGTAGTAACGGCACGCAGAGTTGCTCCGTCGCTTCGCTTTTGAGGTCCATCAGTAACTTTGACCGAGTTCTTAGTTTTTTCCGGTTTCCGACGTCGTTGCTCGTACCCGAGGAGCGCTGCTAACTCATTCGCTCTTTCCGAATTATCTGTGAGCGCATGAGCAATATCCGCGAGCCCAGCAGTGCCTTGAAATCTCATGTTAGCTCGGATCCAAATTCTTGCGCAACGTGAACTCGCGAAGTTCGTTGAGCAGTTCTAGACTCTTCGTTTCGTTGGTTTCACTCCAAGAAAACACGGCTCGCAACAGGTCGAGATATTCTGCTTGCCCCGGGAGCGGCATTCGCCTGAGTTCATTCGCCCGAGTGCGATCTTTGACCAACATTTCGGCCGCTTTCTCGAAGATTTTGGGCTGAGAAGAAGCCTGCGTTTTAAAGTGAATTTTGCCACGCTCAACCAGCAATTCTTCCAATTCCTTAGGTTCAGTGGGTAAGGCTAGCTGTAAAACAACACATCGTCGAACAAACGCATCCGGCAGGGATCGTTCTTCGTTGGTAGTAATGACGACCAAAGGGGATTCTCCTTGAGTCAGAATATCCTCGTGAAATCCGAAGGGTCGAAAACGATTCGAGCCCAAGGCCTCCAATAAGCCGTTCGGCACATCGGATTCCGCCTTGTCGATTTCATCGATCAACATCACCACTCCATTTCTCGGATTGGCTGGCTCTTGGTACGTTTCATGATCACAGCCACTGATGTCTGCTTGCCTCTGGGCGCCTTCCCAGTCGAACGCCCACCAGAGTGGACCAGGCTGGATATAGTTGGAAGGCCTCAGCGCTGCTTTGATTTCTTCGCGGCGCGTATCGTGGGACTTCGTTGTGCCTGCCGTCGAGTTTTCGCTTGACTGACGAACGGCGGCGATCGCAGCCTCCAATTGCGCGTCGGCCAATCTTTTGACTGGATCATAGTTCCACATCAAGTCGCGCGATTCCGTGCGAGAATCGACAACGATTTGAACGATTGGGCGTTTCAAGAGTTTGGCAGCAGCATGCGCCAACTGCGTCTTTCCAACCCCAGGCTGTCCCCTGACCAACAAGGGACGCCGAGCACCGATTGCGGCGCGTATTGCCGACGCACTTTTCGATTCAAATTGATGATATTGTTCCGGAACGCCCTCAGCGTTCGTTAACTCGACTGGCTCAATCCAGTTGATCTGGCTCAGAGTCATCTTCCTACTTCTCTTCAAATTGTTTTGCGAGCACTTGGAGCGGCGTTAGGAGCCTCGCCTCTAGCCTAGCTAATTCAGGACGAGTGCGATTATCTGTGAGTTCCATAAATATCATTCCTTCGACGTTTTCGGCGATTTCGGTAAGCGCTTTTCGGTTTTTGTTTGCTTCGGATCCCGCAAGTCGCATGATGCAGTACGGAGTGTCGAGTCCCATCAACTTGTATTGTTCCAAAGCTTCGGAAAATGCTTTGCAGAGCGGCTTGAATTGTTTTTCTGGATTGGCAGCCAGATCAAAACTCTCCTCTAGTGTTCGCGTGAACTCCGTTTCGTGAATGATTTGTTTGAGAATTGCAAAGGACCTGTGCTTTGGGTCTGTAATCGACATCTGATTGAAATCGATGGCGGCCGCTCCCATGATTTTGCCGCCTGCAAGACGAAATCTTGCAGCTCGTCGCTCCAGCGCGCTTACAAAAGCCTCTACACCATGAGCCGTCGAGACGAGTTCCCCAATAATTGGACGAGATTTGTCCTCCATCTTGCGTTTGCATTCCACCATCGCCCCATCTGGAAAGTAGTTCGTCAAAATAATCTCGACTATTGATTGGATTGAATCGCCAATACTTGCCGTTTCGTTGCCCCCTTTCACTACAATGCCGACTAAGAAGGCGATGATATCTCTTTCAGGGTCGTTCCGCAGCAATTGCGGAGCAAGTTCTTCAGGCTTTTGGCCGCAACCAACAAAATCACCAATTTTTTCGCGAACATCGCTGTCAAGATTAGACAGAAGGTCGATCAAGGTTTCGTGAGCAAATTCGCGAACACTTTCAATAAATCTCTTATCGAAGCCAACAGCTTCTTCAAACCCCTTGTCCTCTAGAAGCAGCTTCAAAGGAGTTGCGAGAAGAGAACCTCCGGAATCGTAAACATCATGCAGAACACCAAGTAATTGAGAACCATCAATTACGACCGGGGCACCCGACATACCCTTCCATTTGATTGAATCCAGTTTTGGCGTTTCTACATTTAGCGCAAGATTCTCCGTTCCCTGGGGCGCCGTTTCACAGGTTCCGGAAGCCCCGGTCGATTCGACTCCCGTCAACGATTTACGCGCGCATAGGTCACCTGGGAAACCGTGAGACTCCCAATTGCATTTCTGTGTCGGAAATTCGCTCAGCAAATTCGAGAGTGGCGTTATTTCCGGTGGAACGTCAAATTCAAGGACGGCAACATCTGTGGCCCGCTCTGCCTGCGTTTCATGTTGGAAGTCTCTGGGGCCGAACCAAATCAACTTCGCTTGATTCGGCTCGGCATCCTCTTGCTGACTGGCGGATGGAAACTCGATTTCAATCAAGAATTCACATTCATAACCCTCGCTCGCACTACCTTTGATCTTCTCTTCGACGGAATCGAACACGTGTGCCGCCGTGACAATCCGGTGCTGGTTAACAGGAAAACCTGTTGCAAAGGGAAACTCTTCGGCATCTTCGTTCTCGCATATGAGCACGGAGCAAATAGCATCTGAAAAGTTCGATGACATCCTTTAACCTCATTATTTTGTCTTACTCTTCTTCGCCGCTTTTGACTTCCGCTTCTTGGTAGAGCTCATCTTGATGGTCTGATCATTGCCACCAACGGGCGTCAGCGTAAGACGAATTGTGTGCACGTTGTCGGTCGTCTTGCCAGCCTTTCCGCCGAATTTGATCGGGAAGACTTCAATGCCTCCTATGCCACCTTCCACACCGGCCACATCTTGCACGCCGACTTTGAGCTCTAGCTCAACCTTCTCGGCGATGAACTTGATTGCCCGCTGGTTGCCGTCGACAACAGCTTCCATGAGATCCGCGCGAATCTGCTTGATCAATTTGGCCATCGAAATGTTTGAATCACTGCTCATAGCTGCCCCTTCAAAGTGAATTACAAATGAATGTATCCATCAGAATCCAATCACGCCTTTCGTGCAACTACCAGTGTTGCCAAAACAGCAACGATTTGCGCAACGTTCGGCCCGCGTGGTTTTTCGCCGCTTTCCTCTTACCAACCCGCAGCGTAAGCTAGGCCTTCTTCTTACCATCCTACCGCCCAAGTCTGGCTTTCTCACCCTCTGCCCTGGAACGATCGATTCTCGAATTCGGGTCAGCATGATATCTGCTCCTGAGACAGCCATCTGACACAGAGAAGAGGAATCCCTCGCTGTAGCTCGGGCCCTAGCTTACGCTGCGGGTTGGTGAAAACGGCCCCGAGCTCACGCTGCACCTCATTTGTCCTGTGCGTCTCGCACGTAGAGAATTGTCGTTCGAGGGAGTACTCGTCGTTGATGTAGCGTTGGCTGCCGCGTTCGGCACCATTGCTTGCGATCTGGACAATTTGATCTCAGGCGGCGAGTGCTCCAAGCCTTGAGGTCATTACGAATTTTCTCGGGATGCATCGCGCAAATGGAGACGTGTATTGGTATGAATTGGAACTTCAGTGGAGCAAAGAAGATCAACAGCAACAGGCAGAAGTGGCTGGCTCCAAGGATCTGAAACTGAGCCGAACGCTGCGACGCATCGGGGATTAGCTGCCACGATCGAATTCAAAAATTTCGCCCAGGAAAGCTGGGTTTCAGAAGACACAAGCATCCAGTTTAGTCTTGCTTGATACTTGCAGACATCTTGGCCCGCAGCCAAGCACGTGCGAAAGTCCAATAGCGCTCTGCAGTTGCAACCGACACATTCAGTTGTTCTGCAGCTTGCTTGGTAGTGAAGCCTCCAAAATAGCGGAGGTTTACCAGTTGAGCCTTTAGCGGGTCCACCTGCTGCAGCATTTCGAGGGCTTCGTGTAAGGCAATAAGTTCTTCGTCGGCTTTGAACGCAACGTCATCGTCACGGATTTCATGCCGCTGCAGATTTCCTCCTCGCTTGTCTCTCTGGCGACTTCGGGCCGCATCGACAAGAATGCGACGCATGGCTTGCGAAGCGGCCGCGAAAAAGTGACCGCGATTTTTCCATGCAAGACTCCGGCGGTTTCCAAGCAACTTTATCCAAGATTCGTGAACAAGGTCCGTCGATTGCATCGTAATCCCGGGCGATTCGTGACGCATCTGGTTGCTTGCAATTTTTCGTAGTTCGTCATAGACGAGTGAAAACAAGTGATCTCGAGCAGCGGCATCGCCACTTTCAATCTGCTCTAACAACTGCGTAACGTTGGCTTCTTTGCTCATCACTTGCGAGACCGATTCGAGGCGTTTTCGCGTTTGGAGATGCTGCTTAGCAGTTTTGTCGCAACATCTTTATCATGTTGTTCCGCAACTACCAACGATTCACGGAGACGGGCTTCCGCTTCTTCGATTTCTCCCTTTTCTATGAGGCAGGCGGCCAACAGATTCAGAGCTTCTGCGACGCGAGCATTTGATTGCCCGAATACTCGTCGATATTCCGTTAGTAAATGACGGTAGAACTCATCCCTTAATTCTCGGCTCTGACGCGAACGCTCTTCTTCAAGCTCACGAAACTTGGAGGGCTCGAAGTGTAAAGTGTTGGCTTGGCCCTCCACCAAGTAGGGAGTGCTTTCGTTTTGTAATCCGCCACTTGCCGGCTCGCCAGCAAAGCTGGTTCCAGGTGGGAATTCGAAGCCGGGCGCGATGTTCGGCTCAATAGTTACCGCTCCGCCGAGGCTGGTAATCATTTCGAAATGCATTTGCTTTCGCGCACGCTCGATGAAATCGCGAATCGGCTGCAAGGCTGAATCAAGCAAAGTTGCTTCCGAAAACTCTGTTAGTTCGTTTAAGGCGTCGGTTGGTCCAAACTGCATCAACTGGATGTTTTCTGCCGGCGAAACGAAATCAGGCAATGGCATGAGACTTGGTTCTGCATCTCCAATTGGCACACCCATTGCAAATTCCAACAATCCACTTGAGCTACTCATGACGTCGAACTCGTATTTCATGAGTGCGATGGATATGGCGGACTGATACTGTTCGAGCAGTGCAGTTGCCTTGATGGTTGCTTCTGCGCGTTCGAGACGTTGAACCGTGTTGGATAGTTCTTTATTGGAATCCGCTAATTGCTTATTGGTTTTGTAATTGCTTATCGCCAGAACTGAACACACTCCGGTCGCGATAACCAAGACGGTGGTCATCGTTACGGCGCTAAACGCCACACCGCGATACTTTCGCATAAGCGTGCGCAGAACATAAGTTTTGGAGGGCGGAGCGGCTTGTACGGGGTCGCCTGACAGAAACCTCTCCACATCCTCCGAAAGCGCCATCGCCGACTGATAACGTTCTCGCCGATCGCGGGCGATCGATTTCATGACAATCCAATCTAAGCCACCTTTAAGTTTCTCCGGTGCAACAGATAAAGGCTTAGGAGTTTCACGATTAAGGACACTAACTCCGTGGCTACTTTGGAGTCGCGATAATCGCGTTGAGGGAGTCTCGATCAGCGCATCTCGAAGCGTTTCGGCCAATGCGAGCGGATTGAGTTGCTTTAAAGATTTCGCCTCCAGCGGAGTGGACCCGGTAATGAGTTCGTAGAGTAAGACGCCAAGCGAGTAGATGTCAGTACGGATATCGATGTCGAGCCCGGTCATCTCGGCCTGCTCAGGACTCATGTACTGTGGAGTTCCGACCATCGAGGCAAAGCCGGTGAAAAGTGTTTTGTCGGTTAGTCGTTGTTGTCCAATTGCTTTGGCGATACCAAAGTCGATTACCTTAGGTACCGGTACGCCGTCGAATTGGGTAACGAGAATATTGGTTGGCTTGAGATCGCGATGAATGACACCTTTTTGGTGAGCATGATGGATCGCCTGGCAAACTTTCACGAACAATTTGAGCCGATCTGCCAAGGGGGCTTCTTCCTTCTGCAGATAACTCGCGATGTCGACGCCTCGCACCAATTCCATGACAAAGTAGGGTCTTCCAGTGGAAGTGGATCCAGCATCCAAAACGCGCGCAATGTTCGGATGATCAAACAAGGCCATCGCTTGACGCTCTGCTTCAAATCGAGCAATGAACCCTTGAGTGTCCATTCCAAGACGAATGATTTTCAAAGCAACCCTGCGTCGTACTCCGGCGGTTTGCTCGGCCATATAAACCAAGCCCATCCCACCTTCGCCAATTTGCTCGAGCAGTTTATAGCGACCGATCGTGTCACCAGCGCCTTCCGCTACGGGTGCGATATCCAGAGTGGAGGGCGGAGAGGCCCTGCCAACAATAAAGTCGTCGGATTCGTTGCGCTCGTGAGATTCGAGCAACAATTCGAGCTCAGATTGCAGCTCGAAGTCACTACAACACTTGGCTGTAATGAATTCACGCCATTGCTCACGAGGCAACTGAATGGCTTCGTGAAAAATTCGCTCGACATCCGATGTAGAGTGCGGCATCGATAGGCCCCGTAAACTGGCACTGAGGACACGATTTTGGCGATTCCAAGTTACTAATAAAATGTTAGCTTGTCCCAATAGCCAAGCGTCGAGGCTGCACGAAACCCCTCAAAGAATCTGCCATCTCACCAGAAACTACCCAAATTAGATGATATTGGTGATATTGGTGTTTTCTCACTGTGTTCGAAATGGGAAATCCCCAGACTAACACTGAATCAAGAATGGGAATTCGATTCTTGCCTGATCCGGAAATGCCTACGCAGGTGGCGGAGTTCCTCCGGAAGCTGCTTGCGCAGCGATGATATCGCGTTGTGCAGATGCTTTTATTTGTAAGAAAGAGCTCTAGGAGCAGCACGTTCTCGAAACGGCAGAATTGTCCAAAAGTCCAGAAAGTTCACCGCGCCCGAGTTTTAGAGGAACTGCCTGCACTGCCCGCAGTGCTCGGGCAGTGCAAAGCTAAGCCTACGACGCTAGAGTTCACCGTAGATGGCAGCTTCCAGCTTAGCGGCTGTTTTTTCATCTAGCTTTAAGTATCTCGTCAACTGCTTGGCTAGCTGTATTCCCTCTAGATCGTTTGCAACATGGTTCCCTTCGCGGTCGATCAGGAGCGATGATGGAAATGCGTTGATGTTGAATTTTTGAGCCAGCGTGCCAGCATGACCGTCCACGATATTCTTCCACGGTAATGGCTGATCCTTGAAAAACCGCTTGAGCGAAGCTTTGTCATCCTCTGCAATGCCGACGATTTCGAATCCGTGAGGCTTCAAGACTTCGTAAATTCGCTTAAGTCGCGGCAACTCTGCAACACATGGCTTGCACCAAGTCCCCCAAAAATCGACGAGCACAACTTTGCCACGGTAGTCTTCTAAGCTGATCTTTTCTCCAGAGAAAGCAGTGCCATTGAAACGGGGGTCTTCAATGATTGCTCGTTGCATCCCCATGCGGCCCAAGTCTCCGACCTCTTCCATCATCCGTTGTTCATCGACTCCATCCCATTTCCAGCGTGCTCCTTCTTTACGAAACCTCAGGTAGAGGTTTGGCATTTCCATCATCACACCTGGCATCGCAGGTACTCCGCCTTCAATTCCGGGCGGCAGTCCCGCAATTTCAATTCCGGGCGGCAAATCTCCTCCATCAGCTGCTGCGGCTCCATCGGGACCAACAATGATTTCGAATACTTTCGCTCCTTCAGGGATCTCTCCTGGCCCGCCAACAATGATGCCTCCTTGAGGAGGGCCATCCAGTTCGATCTCACCTCCCGGCAATGGCATACCTTGCATCATTGCCGACATGTCCGGCATGTTAGGTTTTAAAACAAGCAACACGCCGTCTTTTGATTTTTCTACACCCTGCACTTCACCTTCAAAGAAGTTCATCGATTGAATCATTGCAATGCCTTGCCCCGCAGATTGTTTGGATTGCTTTGACAACTGCGCTAGGGCATCTACCATCGCCTGCCGGCCCTTAAAGGGAGCAAGAATCTGTTTGCGCAAGTCGTCTTGCGCAGAAGCTGGATTGGCAGACATAATAATTTTTTCAATGTCGATTTCGTCCAGTTTGTTTTCCGTGATAATCGGCAGCTCACGCCCAGGAAATGGCCCAATGGCTCCTGACATCGCAATTGCTTCGATGAACTCCGAGATGAAGAATTCTTCAAAAGCTCGCTCGGTTGACATCAAAGAAACTGAATTAAAGCGTTCTTTCTTCAATTGTGTCGACAACATTGCAAAAGCTTTTTTTACTGCGGCTGCGTCCTCAGGCGAAACCTTATCTTGAACGGCCGCTTCAAGCTGCGTTTTTTTATTCTCGCCCTGCGTCAGCTGCGATGGCTTGGCTGCAGTTTGTTGTGGACTTGCTACGACAGTACTAGCACAAGTACCAAGGGTTAGCGAAACGAGAGCCAGGCTCCAAAGGACCATGACATTTAGATTCCTCAGCATATTTTGAACTCCAGACAATTAGGCGAAAAGTCGTTGACTCCTCAAGTAGATTTTTCTCGAGGCTCATAACGCCTCGCGCCAGATTGCTTCCTATTCCCTCAGAAATTCTCAAAGAAAGTTTCTATCGACCTGCGCTACTCTCCGATATTCTGCAGCAATTCGTGATGATTTCCTTGATAGGGGCCCCGAAAAGCCATCGTTTTCGTTTCAAACGAGTTGCTAAAAGATTTCAGAAATGAAGTGCTTAGCGAATTCTCCTGACCATCGATTTCTGGTGCATTGTAGTTACCCAGGATTTCCCGATCGCCAGCGTAGGTCGCAGTTTCCGTTCCATGCGAAAGGCAAAATCCCGCTGTGCCTCTGAGGAAAGGCAGAGCTTCAATCCGTCGAGATTTGCATTCAACTCCTCAACAAACCCCTGGCAATAGCCCATCTCAATTGTTCAAAATTCGAAAGCAATGCCAATGAAAGCGACTGCGCAATTGTGTGGTACGATGAGCGCAGCGGGATGGCAGGACCTGATGTCTTGACGAATTCCGCGATGGGAGACAGGCGTCGCCAATGACGAACTCCACCTTGGCGTAGGTCTTGCGGATCGGCCTTTGACGATTTGTCCTAACTGGCGCCCCAGATGAAGGGAAAATATTTTTGAGTTCCACTGAAGAACCTCAGGCCAAGAAACGCCTTGCAAGCATCGATGCACTCCGTGGCTTCGACATGTTTTGGATCATGGGCGGAGACGCGTTGGCAATAGCGCTGCTGACAATGCTCGCCATTCCTGGATCGGCGACGCTTGCCAAACAGTTTGAGCATGTGGCCTGGGAAGGCTTTCGATTCTATGACTTGATCTTTCCGCTGTTCCTATTCCTGGTCGGCTGCGTGCTGCCGTTTTCACTAGATAAGTATCGCGACGAACCGAAGGCGGTTTACACGAGAATTGCTCGACGCACCGCAGCATTGTTTCTGCTGGGCTTGATCGCCAACGGGCTGCTGAAGTTGGAATTCGACGATTTACGAATCGCGGGAGTATTGCAACGCATCGGCATCTGCTATGGAATTGCAGCGTTGATCTTCGTGCACGCGAATCTGCGCGGTCGAATCATCACAATCGCGGGGATTCTGCTTGGCTACTGGGCCTTGTTGCGATTTGTTCCAGCTCCCGGAGGAGTGGCAGGCGACATGAGCATCGAAGGAAACTTGGCCGGATGGCTCGACCGCGAGTTTCTGCCTGGAAAGATCCTGGAGCAGTATTACGGCTTTGGTGACAACGAGGGCATCTTATCCACGATTCCAGCTATCGCCACCGCTCTGCTCGGCACGCTCGCCGGAAGCTGGCTTCGCACTTCACGAACGGACTTGCAGAAGCTTGGCGGATTGCTCGCCGGTGGAGTCGCTTGTTTAGTGGCGGGCTATGCTTGGGGCTTGAGCTTTCCCATCATCAAGAACTTATGGACAACTTCGTTTGTGTTGGTCACCACTGGCTGGAGTTTATTACTACTCGGACTGTTCTACTGGTTGATGGACATCATTGGCTATAAAAAGTGGGCCCTGCCCTTCACGTTTATTGGGTGCAATGCCATCACGATTTACATGTGCCAACGCTTCATCAAGTTTGATTACATGTCCGAGTACTTTTTCGGCGGGCTTGCCAGCATTTGGGAATCGCAAAGCACGCTCATCTTGTTGATCGGAACCATCGCCTTCAAGATCCTCTTTCTCTGGTTCCTGTATTCGAAGAAGGTTTTTCTGCGGGTCTGAGGATCTCCTACTAACCAGCTGCTAGGCCGGTTCCGCCATTCCTATCACATCCGCCATTCCTATTACAGCCAAACAGCATGACCGTTCGTAGCGGAAGTCGTGCGTGAGCGGCCGGGCTTGCGAACTTAGTCGTGGTATTCGCGAGAGCGGGCCACTGTAAAACGGTGAGGTTACTGGAAACGGTAGCCGAAGCCTACCAGGGCGAGTCCGTACTTGTCCTGAACTTGTTCCTCGAACTTCAGAAATGGAGGTATGCAGCTAGTGTCACCTTAAAAAGTGATATCGAAGGAGCCAGGGAACAAGACCTTGGGAGGAATCACGTTTCGGCCTAGACGAAGTGCCAGCTTCCGCGAATTGGTGAAGCACGGCGGACCGATCTCGAAGGTTCGTCGGTCGGCGACAGATACGGTTTAGTCAACGTATAAGCCGACGGTGAAATCGGAGGCACAATGCGAAGATAGGAATCAGAGGCATCCATCTGCC
>JBCCEO010000032.1:0-21343 GCA_039030255.1 Planctomycetota bacterium
ATCGACAACAAAAACCCCTTCTTCAGCCGCATCGACTTCAGACGGCACGGAGGTGGAATAAGCCAGACTGCTTCCACTCTCGTTGAATTGGAACTTCGAAACCATCGGCATGCGTTGCTCGATTCCAGAATTGAGATTCTTGATCACCAGGACTCGGCCCGATGGCTTGTCTTTCTTCTTACCAGCTGGTTTGGGAGCGTCAGGTTTGTTGTTCTTCTTGGCTGATTCCTTCTTCTTAGACTGCTTGGCCTTGCTTTCTTCCGCGGGCGGTTTTTTCTCCTTGCGGTATTTCAGCTCTTTTTCTTTTCGCTGAATTCCCTCGGAGGTGATTTCAAAAGTCTCGTTGAGAGGGTTCTTCTTTTCTTCGGCCGAGTCACTTGATTGCACTGGAGAAACTTGAAAAGCAACCCAATCCGCGTTCTCTTTTGGTAGCGAGAATCCAGACACGCGATCCACTTTTTGAATCAACCCCGTTTTGAGGTTCAAGACTTCAAGGTGGCTTGTTGGCGTCGGAGCCTTACTCTTTTCTTCTTTCAGCTTTTTCACCAGCTCCGAATCGGGACTGACGACGTAGACCGCGTGATGGCTATCAAAACTGAATCGAGCACTTCGCCCGCGAGGAATCGTGAACTCTTTGGTCGAGTTGATCTCGCGGATGAACAAGGTACCGTCACCCTTGGCAGGGCTGATGCTATAGCTGAGCCATTTGCCATCGGGGGAAAGCTGCGAAGACGAGATAGAATTCCACGAATCGTAGTCGGTATGCTCCAGCTGTCGTTTGGACTCCGGATCCGCAGCTCGGCCGCTGGATACAACGAGAAACGGCAGGAAAGCCAAGCTTATTAGACTTCGGGTAAAGTATGCGGACATAGATATTGATCGTTGATGCATGCGAAAATGATTGGATAGAAAGTGAAAGGGCGAAGTAACAATTTCTTTTGGTCTTCTTTCGCTCCGTCCTCAAGAAACTCCCCGGGCTGTCGCCCGACCCTCCGCAATCAGAGGGTGATTCCATAAACTCGGAGCGGAAAACAATCAGCGCGACTTTCGCGGAGCGAAAGAAGACCATGAGGCAAACGCTAGTCTTCTCAGTATAGTTGGACGTTCTCTCTGGTTCTCCGCAATCCTCGATGTCGACAAGAGAATGGGTCACCCCAAGCAAAAACTACCTTCTAAGCCCTGTGCGCAATGCGGACGGGATTTTTCCTGGAGAAAGAAGTGGAGGAACTGCTGGGACCAAGTCCAATACTGTAGCCATCGCTGCAAGCGAGCCAAATCGCGCGAAGGAACCATCCGCGTTGAGTCCAAATGATGCTTTCAAGTATGCTTGAAAATCTGCCTTCTCACTTGCGAGAGCGCTCGCGTTTGCTCGACACGCGCAACACGGCGAATGGAGATTTTGTCCTTTACTGGATGTGCAGCGCCGTTCGTGCCGAAGAGAACCCAGCGCTGGATGCGGCCAAGCTGTTCGCCCAGGAATTAAAGCTGCCCTTGCTGGTCTACCACGGACTGTCCGAGCGCTACCGCTTTGCCTCGGATCGCCACCATAGATTTATCCTGGAAGGCGCCCGCGACGTTCAGCAACAGTTGCAAGAACAGGGTATCTCGTATGCGTTTTGTTTAGAGCGTGGTGACAAACGAGATAGTCCGCTGGCCAAGCTGGGCCAAGCGGCAGCTGTCATCGTGACTGAGGACGCTCCGACGCAACCGCAGCGCGGGTTCACCAAGGCCTTGGCGCGCAACTGTGGATCAAAACTTGTTTTTGTAAACACCGCCTGTATCGTTCCACCACAACTCGTAGGCAAAGCTTATGACCGAGCTTTTGCCTATCGCAACATAACGAAAAAACTCTATGCCGAACGCATCGGTCGCGCATGGCCAGGCGTCGATGTTGCCTGCCAGCCCTTTGAAGATCGCCCGCTTGGATTCGAGCCCGTCGACTTCAAGCGTGAATCCCTCGCCGAGTTGATTGCTGCCTGTGAAATAGACCATAGCGTAGGGCCAGTTCTCGACACGCGTGGTGGATCGAGCTATGGCTACCAACGTTGGAATCAGTTTTTGGAAAAAGGAATCAAGCTCTACGCCAAGCGGCGGAACAATGCTTTGCTAGATGGTGTAAGCCGTATGTCGGCCTATCTTCACTATGGCATGGTTTCTCCTTTTCGTCTGGCGCGTGAGGCGAACGAAATCCGGCACGAAAGCGCCGAGAAGTACTTGGATGAGTTGCTCATTTGGCGGGAACTGGCTTTTTGCTTCTGCTTGTATCGCAAGGATCACAACCAGTGGAGTGCGCTGCCGGATTGGGCCAAAGAAACGCTGATGCAGCACGCGGGTGATCCACGAACGCAAACTTACAGCTGGGAAGAACTTGCCCGCGGCGAGACATCGGATCCGCTTTGGAATGCGGCGCAAAAATCCTTGCTCATTCACGGAGAGCTGCACAACAATGTGCGCATGACTTGGGGAAAAGCCCTATTGAACTGGTTACCGAATCCGATGCTCGCACTCGACACAATTATCGACTTGAACCACCGTTACGCATTGGATGGCCGCGACCCCGCATCCTACGGTGGAATCCTCTGGTGCTTGGGTCAGTTTGATCGACCTTTCCAACCTGAGCAAGAAATCCTGGGCAGCGTACGACCACGCCCGAGCGATTTTCATGCACAGCGATTGGATCCCGCCAAGTATGCCCAAAAGACCTCGGTCTCGCGCAGCAATCCAACACCCAAGATTGCTGTGATCGGAGCCGGATTATCGGGCAGCTTTGCCGCACGCACGTTACGCGACCACGGACTTCCAGTCACGGTTTTTGAAAAGAGCCGGGGAGCCGGTGGACGCATGGCAACGCGTCGAACCGAACAGGGAAACTTTGACCACGGCGCGCAGTACTTTACCGCTCGCGATGAACGATTCCGTCGCTACATCGATTCATGGATTGAACAGGGCATTGTGGCTCAGTGGAACGCCGAAATTGTCAGCTTCGATTCTGCTGGCCAGTCGCGTACGGTTGATCCTATCCCTAGGTACGTCGGCGTACCGGCCATGAATTCAATGGCAAAGCATCTGGCATCGGGGATCGATATTCAAACCCAAACGCAAGTTGCGAAAGTTCAGACTCAGGGCGAAACCTTTGAGGTATTAGACAAGCTTGGAGCAAGCTTAGGCGTCTTCGATCGCGTCGTAGTGACGGCTCCTGCGGAACAATCGCGATCCATCTTAAGAGAGTTTCCAGAGCTCACCGATCAATTCGCTTCGATTCAAATGTTGCCCTGCTGGGCCACGATGGTGCAACTCGACGCGCCACTTCCATGCTCTTGGCAAGCCGCGTTTGTGAACCAAGGGCCGCTGCGCTGGATTGCGAGAAATTCCAGTAAGCCAGAACGTGACCAGACCAAAGAAACACTTGTCTTACACGCGAATAGTGAATGGACTCAGGAGAATTTAGAACGAGATCCGGATTCCATTGCGGCGGAGATGTTGGATGCGTTCGGCGCGATCACGGGTCTCGGCGAAGCCACTCAAGAACCGACGCAATTATTTGCGCATCGATGGCGTTATTCAATTCCTGCAGAAACGACATCTCAGCGATGTTTCGCTGGCGCGGAAGGAAGACTAGTTGCCTGTGGCGACTGGGCGGGTGGCCCGCGTGTTGAAGGTGCTTTCCTTAGCGGTATGGCCGCAGCGGGCCGCATCTTGCAGACGCTACCCTACCAAACAGAATCCGAAGAGCACGAACAACTTTCGCTTTTCACGTAGTCCGCAGCAAAGCTACTTTCCACTGGCATCTGCTAGGCCGGTCGGCGGCATTCGATATCGATGAGCATGATCTGTTGTGAAGGCCAAAGCCGCGGCATCCTCAATGATTTTGCCCGTGCGATCGACCGACTGCAGTGCGATGTTCTCATGCGCTAGGACCAGGAAGGCGTCATCTTCGTAGACTTTGCGCCATGCACGATTGGTGTCCACCCGGCCGTCAATCACTTCATCCAGGTATCCGCATACGTCGGCTTGCTTGTGAATCATCACGGCATCCGTCGGGTACTTGTCGAGAATTTTCCACCAACCTTCTTCGGCATCATAAAACCGATTGTGATCGTGCATCATGTGAGGCTGATAGGCAACTTCGTAGCGTCCATCAAAGCTGACTTGCACTTCTGGATACATCTCCCAGGAAATGTAAGCACCGACATGAAACGGAGTCATCAAGTTGCCTTCAAAGTTCTGCGCTTTGAGATAGGCCACTGCATCTGAGGGATAACTGGCTGAGGAGTAGAGCGGCTGTGGTGGTAGGGTTGGCCTCCAGAAATGATGGTAGCAAGCGAATAAAAGGCAAGCAGCGGAGAGGCCTTGGCTGACTCGGATAAAGCCTTCACGATGGCCATCGATCCAAGCCACCAGATTCTTGCCCATCGCAGTACGGCTGAGCCAAGCAGGCACATAGGCCAGCCAGATCACTCCAAAAATCGAACCGTGCCGAATGTGCTTCAAAGTCATGTAGGCTGCCAGCAGCAAGAAGGCAGCACCTCGAGCGCGTCGCCATGGATTGTTGCGAATGGCGTACGCGAACAGTGCCAGTGCGATTGCAAACATGGCAATGGTCCCGACGGGATCGTGCGTGTGCCACAAAGGCAACCACTCGCGAATGAGCGGTCGCTCCATTGCAATTGCCCGCATCAGATACGGTATGTACTGCCATCCGTAAGGATTGATCAGCGTGCTGGCGGCAACGACGGGTGCCGCAATTATCAAGTGCCAAGTCGCGCTGAGGGATTTACCGATCGAGCGAGTCTTCCACCAAGTAAACCCGAGCCGTTCCAGGCCGTGGAAGGCCATCAAACCGAGCCCGACCACGAAGCCTGCGTGGATGTTCAGCCAAGCAACCATCATGGCGAGCCAGAGTACGATCCAGGCCCGACGTCCGCGCCAATCTTGTTCCTGCATCCACAACTGCGCCGCGATGGCTACCATCGTGAATAACTGCGCACGAACCGTGGCAAAGCCGACCCAGAAGACCGGAAAGCAGAAGAACGCCACGAGTGCAAATATGTAGGGGTGAGCGCCTCGCATTCTCGCCACGCGATAGAGCAGCAGCCAGAGCGCCGCGATAAGTGCAAACTTGAGGAGGGCCAATCCAGCCAATCCGAAACCCGAACCTACGGTGGCCCAGTAGAGAATGGCACCTGTGGCCCACTCGTGATGCACCGAAGGGCTAACTCGATCGGTATACGCAAAAACATCGTTCTGGGGAAAATCACCGAGAACCATTGCTTCGCGGAACAACGACATTTCATGAAAGACATCATGCGTAATTTCGTGAACTCGCGAAACGTAGGCCAAAAAGCCAGTTAATAGCGCACACAAAATCCACGCGGCAAGACGCAAATCGCGCCCCGACCCAAGTCGTAGGTTGGAGCCAAGAAAATCATTCCACCGATTTGTTGACATTCGAAGCACCGTGTTGGGTACAAGTACTGAAAGAACTGCAGCCGCGCAGAGTCCACTTGAAAAGCTAGCACTCTCTGAGAAATGAGATTGCTGGCGAATGATGCCAAAAAGCAACAAACTGTCAAAACCTGACGGATTTGAGGGTCAAATGCGTTATTCGGCTTTCACCGACAGCGCAATATGGCTCAGCAAGACGACGGTCTAAGCCTTGGCGGCGATTGCCCTTTCGGTCAACTGACGCGTTTCCTAGACTCCCACCCGCTTTGGGCGACGCTCGCCAGGAAGGCAAGCAGATTCAAAGCATCGATCGAACTGGGGTGTGGCCGCTCACTTTCGATCAACGTCGAAGATGGTGACATGCAGCTTTGGAGGAAGTTTGCAGTGACTAGATTCGATGAAAGCGTGGATGGACCCAAATTTTTCGCTTTCAAAGATTGTTATTTCTCAAAGTTTCACTCTACCGCAGAGTGCTTTTTGAAAGCGCGATCTTTGCACAACCTGAGGAGCCCTCGAGCATGGAAGCTCGAATGATTTGCTCGCCCTTGGCCGCGAGTGTTCAGGCAGGCTTGCGCAGCGCAATGCGCTTAGCATTGTATCCTATTGCCCTGATCTTGCTCGAAGGAGCAGGACTCGCGCAAACTGTATTCATGCAGAGCAATATGCCTGTCGCGCATCGACGCTCGGCCCAGTACGTGGCGCATGGCGAGAATTTTTTCGTCTTTGCCTCTTCGCCACAGTTTGCAGAACAAGTTTTACAAGCTGCTGAAAAGTACCGTCGCGACCTTGCGATGCACTGGCTTGGAAAAGAGTTACCACCTTGGCCCCAGCGATGCCCCGTCCATGTATCGACGTCACCTAACATGGGCGCTAGCGGACGCACCGAGTTTGGACCAACTGCGCGAGGCGTTGGGAACTGGAATATGGTAGTCAACGGCACGCCCGAGCGCATTTTAGACAGCGTGCTTCCTCATGAAATATCGCACACGATCCTTGCCAGTCACTTTGCTCGCTATACACACTTGAACCGATTTGTGCCAAGATGGGCCGACGAAGGTGCCTGCACAACGGTCGAGCATGAAGCTGAGAAACGCAAGCATCGCCATTTCTTGGAGCAGTTTTTGAGAACTGGCCGCGGCCTCGCATTCAACCAGATGTTCGCACTAAAAGAATATCCTGGCGACATGCTTCCGCTGTACGCCCAAGGTCACTCAGCCGTACAGTTCTTGATCGATCAAAGCAGCCCACGAGAATTTGTTGAGTTTCTGGAAACTGGGATGGAGACCCAGAACTGGCAAACCGCGCTGCAAAAACACTACCAATACGAAACGATTGGCCAGTTTCAATTCCTATGGAACAAATGGCTTCTCGATCACAGCCCTGCGGATCTACTTGCTTATGCACCCAAGCTGCGCGTAGGCTTGCCTGGCTCCGGCGGCGTAGGCACGCTCGCCTCATCTTCCGTGGCTTCCAATGCAGGACCTGCAACTCCGCCCGTAGATACGATGAACGCGGCCGTCCCCAGCACTGGAGCAGACGCATTCCGCAATCGACAATTGGACGGGAAGATCAAATTCGCCATCGGCAACACCGATCCCACGCCGGCTCAATTGGCTTCGAACCAGGGGTTAGGTACTCAAACTGGGCCAAGCAACAGGGCCATAGAAGCAACGACTTCAACCAGCGGCACGAGTTGGTATAAGAATCGGCTTCGAGAAGTTAGCGGGGCAGGGCAGGCTACCATTCCACCTCAATCTCAATCCGTGCTGCCGCCTGCTCAAGTCGCGCAGGTCACCACCCCGGAGCAGCTGCAGGCACTGCCAACATCACCCGTTCCACCTCGTCATGCCTCGCCCAATGTTGGCAGAGGAAACCAGGTTGCAGTCTCACCCGGACTACAACTTCAACCAAGCACCGGCACAAATCCGAATGGTCTCAGGCCTTATGGAAGTGCCAGGCTGCAGCCCATTCAAACGCCGCGAGTTCGGGTATTGCAATGGGGTCCAAATTCTCCACCCTAAACCGGCAAGTCGAACCATAGGCTGACTTGCAGATCCTAGGGGAACACATTTTCGTAGCAGGTGATTGTCATCGCATACAGGCGATGAAATCAACGAACAAGCCTACGAATCATCAGCAGCCAGCTTCTTGGATCGACCCTTTCCAATAAAGTAACCGATCACCAGGCCCAACAAGAGTGCTGGCACACCCGTGCAGGCCGACGAAATGATGGCCAAGAAGAAAGCACTGGCGGCGGCTTGTTCTTCCGTTACCGTGGTGTTGATTGAAAAATCATCGGTACCAAAAGTCTCTGATCCTTCGGGCAAATCCATTTCGATATTGAAGTCATCCTGAGCTCGAACTGACGATAGCAGGATGGAGGACGTTGCTGTAAAGCAGATTAATCCAAGCAACATCGCCTTCAGTAGTTTTGAATTCATTGGACTCGTTCCCAAGTTCGATGGCCGGTATGGAATAAAACCAAGGCGTCTTAGCATGTTATACTTCTTATCGAGTCCTCGTCGCGTAGCATTGGACAACTTGCTGAATTCTTGAGATTTGTGATTTTTCGGACAAGCTTGGATCGCTTTGTTTCGAAGGCGTAAACGCTTGCTGAGACCATTCCATGCGTCTCAGATTCAATCAGTATCCATCCAAGAAAACCAGCCCTCCCGGCGCACACTTTATATAAACGGAAAAATCGACATTCATGTGTGGTATCGCGGGGGCAATGTGGTTCGATTCATCCAAAGCGGTTCCCGAACCGGTTTTGGACAAAATGGTCGATAGCCTCCAGCATCGCGGACCGGACGAACGTGGAACGCACCTCGAGCCACTAAGGAAAGATGCTGGAGGACTTTATCCAGGAGTCGCACTCGGCTTTCGGCGGCTATCTATCATCGATCTCGATGGCGGCAGCCAGCCGATGAGCAACGAGGATGGCTCCGTTTGGATGGTGTTTAATGGCGAGATCTATAACTACGGTGACCTGCGACGCAGGTTGGAAGGATCCGGGCACCGCTTCCAGTCCGACAGCGATTCCGAAACCATTGTCCACCTTTATGAAGACCTTGGCACCGACTGTTTTGAACTTCTCAACGGCATGTTTGCAATCGCGATTTGGGATCGCAACAAACAGCAGCTCGTTTTAGCCCGTGACCGAATAGGCAAGAAACCGCTTTATTATCAGTTTCGCAATCAACAGCTGCTCTTTGGCAGTGAACTCAAGGCATTGGCTGAATGTGAGACTTTTGATCGAAGTATTTCACCTGCTTCCATTGATCAGTTTCTGACGTATCAATACATTCCGCATCCCAATTCGATCTACCAAAACAGCAAAAAGATTCCACCCGGACACTTCGCTGTCATCAAGGAAGATGGCTTGTCGATCCGCAATTACTGGAAGATAGATTGGACGCTAGAAAAAGACATACCAGAACAAGAGGCATCAAGGCAACTTTCGGATCTCTTGCAAGAATCGATCGAGTTGCGATTACGCAGCGATGTGCCGCTGGGTGCGTTTCTCTCAGGAGGTATCGACTCTTCGTTAATCGTCGCGCTCGCCCAGCAGCAACTTGACCAACCGATCCACACTTTCAGCATGGGTTTCAATGAGGCCGATTTCGATGAGACGCCGTATGCCAAATTGGTTGCCGACTGGGTTGATACCCAGCACTCCGAATATAAAGTTACACCGGATGCGGTTTCCATATTAGATGATCTTGTATGGCACTACGATGAACCGTTTGGTGATAGCTCAGCAATTCCAACTTGGTATCTTTGCCAGAAAACGCGTGAGCGCGTCACAGTAGCGCTTAGTGGCGATGGCGGTGACGAGCTCTTTGCAGGTTACGATCGTTACCGGGCTTTAAAACTGAGTCGCTGGTTTGATCGCGCAATTCCTGCTGGACCGATTCTTGGTAGCAAGTTCATCCAGACTCTGCGAACACCCAACAAACAACGCTCCTTCATTCGACGACTGCAAAGGTTTGGCGAAGCGCTGAATCAACCTATGGCCCGTAGATTCATGAACTGGTTGCAGATTTTCCCAGAGCGAATTCGAGCCGATCTTTACAACGATGAATTCCTATCCAGCTTGCCAGACGAAGATCCCGTGGCATTTTTTGAATCGGCCTGGGATGCCATTGGAGACAGAGACGTCGTAAGCAAAGCTTCTCTGGCGGACTTGGTAACCTACATGCCCTGTGACTTGATGAACAAAGTCGACATTGCGTCAATGGCTCATGGGCTGGAATGCCGTCAGCCGCTTTTGGATTATCGCATAGTGGAGTTTGCTGCAAGTCTGCCGGCGAAATACAAACATCGCGGACGGCGTGGAAAGCGAATACTTCATCGCACTTTTGAAAAGTTGCTACCAAGGCAAATCTGGTTCCGCAAGAAGATGGGCTTCGGGGTACCGTTGGGTAGTTGGTTCAAAAACGAGCTAAGAGAAATGACGATTAGCCGACTCTTGGAGACGGATGCACGTTGCCACCAATTCTTCAGGCCTGACGCGCTCAAGAACCTCATCAACCAACACATGGAGGGGCGCGTAAACCACATGTATCGTTTGTGGAATCTGTTGGTGTTGGAGTCTTGGCTTCGCCGATGGAACCATTGAGGGCTGCTCGATGGTCGTTGAAAGCCGTCTTAGGCCAAGTCGACAATCCTTTAAGGCAGACTGAACGCCGTTAGACATATCGTACATCGCTATCTCAACCGATTGACATGGAGCGCGATTCTCGATTTAAATCAAAAATGGTATGCTGTCGCAAGATTAAGGGTGGTAGCAGAACTTGAAGCATTGCACTTGAGCCAGCGACAAGTTACCGACTTTCTTCAGGGAGCACCCTCACCCAAGAAATTGTCTAGGCGATCAACCAAGAATAGTGACGCTGATCCAATCAAAGATCAGATTCCCTCATAACAGCGAGAATGGACATTCAGATGCTGAGGAACACAACGGCAGTCGTACTGGCCGGTGGCAAAGGAACTCGTCTTGAACCATTGACTCTGGATCGAGCAAAACCAGCTGTACCCTTTGGTGGCGGTTACCGAATCGTAGATTTTGTTCTATCCAACGCCATCAATTCTGGCTTGCGTAGAATGCTGGTGCTTACTCAATACAAAGCGCTGAGCCTGGATCGCCATATTAACCTTGGCTGGCGACAATACTTTGCCGCAGAACTGGGCGAGTTCCTCGACGTCGTGCCGCCACAGCAACGTATCGACGAACATTGGTACCGTGGAACAGCAGACGCCGTCTACCAAAATATTTTTGTGATCGAAAAAGATCGCCCCGAATTCGTCCTCATCCTGGCGGGTGATCACATCTACAAGATGAACTACTTGTCGATGATCCAATTTCATCAAGAAATGGAGGCTGATCTCACCGTGGGAGCACTCACCGTCAGCCGAGAAGAAGCAAAGCAGTTCGGTGTCATACAAGTCGACGACAACAATCAATTTGTCGGCTTTCAAGAAAAGCCCAAAGAGCCGCAAGGCATTCCAGGGGACGAAGAGAACTGCTTCGTCTCAATGGGTATCTATGTGTTCAACGCACGGTTTCTTTTCGAACAGCTCTGCCGAGACGCCACCGAGCCAGGTAGCAGCCACGATTTCGGAAAGGATATTATTCCTTCGATCATTGACTCTCATCGTGTTTTTGCGTTTCCTTTCCGTGACGAAAACCGAAAACGTCAAGCATACTGGCGCGACGTTGGCACCATCGATGCCTACTACGAAGCCAACATGGATTTGATCGAAGTCGAACCCGAACTGAATCTTTACGACCTCGATTGGCCCATTCGAACCCTGCAACCCAACCTTCCACCACCAAAATTTGTATTTGGTAGCGATGGAGATCCAAATCGATGCGGCAAGGCAATCGATAGCATCGTTTGCCCGGGCACCATCATCAGTGGAGGTCACGTACAGCGCTCGGTTATCAGCACGAATGTGCGTGTCAACAGTTATGCTTCTGTCGAGGAAAGCATCATATTTCAAGGTGTGGATATCGGACGGCACGCACGTATTCGACGAGCCATCATCGACAAGGATGTGCACATTCCTTCAGGAATGGAAATTGGCTACGACCTTGATCTAGATCGACGTCGAGGATTCTCGGTCAGCCCCAATGGAATTGTGGTCATCTCGAAGAATGACTCGCCCAAGGCCGAGGGAATCGTCTACAACGACTTACCGCAATCTGTCGGCTCATGAATAAATAAAGACATCTGTCTCAGAAAACCCGCGACCCAAAGTCAATCTACTTCTAGGTCGCCAAGTTGCTGACGCAAGCGTCTTAGCACTCGACTACGCACTTGGCGAACTGCTCCGGCAGTGATACAGAATTCCTGTGCCACCGTTGTTGTAGGAATCTGATCCACGACGCTGCGACGAAAGATATCCCAAGTCCTTGGTTCAAATTCAGCTCGAACTTGCTCTAACCCGCGACTTACCAGAGCACTAATCTGTTCGCTATCGGTTGGTTCGGCTTCTGGGACTTCGGATGGTTCGGCTAATTGCTCCATCGCAGCCAAGGCCGTGCTACCACCGCGGGCGCTGACTTGATTTTGATTGCGTCGGTAGTGATCTTTAATTTTATTGGAAGTGATTGTCCACAGCCAAGCTCGAAACGAACCGTGTGAACGTTCGGCTTTGTAATCACGAAGCGATTTCGCCACAGCTGTGAATACCTCTTGGACTTCATCCGCAGTTTGATGCGGATTCATTCCACAACGATAGCACCAATGGGCAATGAGCGGCCCGTAAAGGTCTACCAGCTCACCCCAAGCTTGCGAATCTTGGGATTTCGCACGCGAAATCAAACTAGCTCGGGTAACGTTGGAATCTGGTTGCATCGCAAAAGTACTTGAAAACGCTGGCTTCTTGGACCGGTGTTACCCAAGAATTCCAGCCATTGAGAATATCTGAAAAAATGCTGTCACGCGCCCTGCGTTTTGGTAATTGCGACAGAAAACACAAACACACTTTGAAAAACAATTACCATAGATAAAAACCGAGGTTTCGAATGCTAGATCAACAATGCTTGCCACGCGAGACTCTTAAGGAATATTTAGCTGGCTGGTCGGCTCCAGAGCAATCCGACTGGATCGAGTCGCATCTATCTCAATGCGATCAATGCGAACAGACCATTGCATCCCTGGAATCGGATCCGGACAGTCTGGTAGGGCTAGTTCAAGAATGCAATACACAGCGCGGTCGCTCAACGAACAGCTCTGATAATACCGACGCTCCGGTCGCAGCCGCGCTCCAAGCGGCTCGTTCGTTCATGATGGACCCAGAGCCGAAACCTACGGGCAAAGCCGAGCCATGGGAACCGCCGACGACGGACCTGGGAGCCTACGAGCTCTTGCGCCCATTGGGCAGAGGCGGCATGGGCTCGGTTTACTTGGCCCGGCATCGCAAGCTGGGCAAAGAGGTCGCCGTCAAGCTATTGCCGGCTCACAACTTCCGAAGTGATTTTTTTACGGCCAGGTTTGAACGGGAGGTCCGAGCCTCTGGCGGACTGGAACATCCTGCAATTGTCCAGGCCACGGATGCTGGCGAGTTTGAAGGCACGCAGTATTTGGTGATGGAGCACGTTGATGGTCTCGATCTCAGCCGAACCTCTCGTTTGACTGGCCGGCTAACTATTGCCGACGCCTGCGAAGTCGCTCGTCAAGTAGCCCTTGGCTTGTCGTACGCGCACAGCAAGGGAATTATTCATCGCGACATCAAGCCTTCCAATCTGATGTTGAGCCGCGCGGGCGAAACGAAGATTTTGGACTTCGGTCTTGCTCGCGTTGGCCCGTGGGAGGGCGTATCAGCGGAATTGACGACAGTCGGCCAATTGATGGGCACTTTGGACTACATGGCCCCAGAACAAGCCGAACGTCCCGACGCAGTCGATTACAGAGCCGACCTCTATTCGCTGGGCGCCACGCTGTTTCGCTTGCTTTGCGGCCGTGCTCCTTTGGCAGCTGCACCCGATCTATCTCCGCTCGCCAAACTTCGGTTGTTAGCGACGCACGAGCCCCCGCGTCTTGATACTTTGCGCGAAGACGCTCCCGTCGCACTGGTCGAGCTAGTCGCTTCCTTGTTAGCCCGAGATCCCGCGAATCGACCCGCCAGCGCCGATCATGTCGCAGAACAGCTTCTTCAGTTCAGTGGGAATCACCAACTGGCCGAGCTCAGCCGCAGCGCTTTGCTTTCCAACGAGCAAACGCCCGCGGATCAACTGCCTCCTTCCCAAATGGCAGCACTTCCAAACGCAAGAACGCTTGCGGACAACCAACCTAAAAAGCCAAGGAAGTGGCTGCTTGCCGCAGCTTTACTCCCGCTCTTGATCCTGGCTGGCGTCTGGATCACTCTTGAAACGCAAAAAGGACAGCTCGTTATTGAATCGGAGTCAGAAGCTTCCGTGCGATTGCTTAAGAACGGAAAGGTCTACAACGAAGTTAAAGTAGAACCGGGCGTCAATTCAACTCGAATCTACGCGGGTAAATACGAAATAAAACTTGCCACAGGCAGTGACTCACTCAGTCTTTCTGAGGAACAAATTACCATCGCCCGCGGGAAAACGCAGATTGCATCGATCACACTGGCGAGCGAGAAAAAGCCAGTTTCACCAACGGCTCCAACTGCCACAAACCAAACGCCAAACTTGGCTTATACGAATGAGCCCGTGTATTTGGGCAAGCCGCTTTCGTTCTACCTGACATCGCTTGCCAGGGAAAGAAGCGGAAAAGGCCTTGGGGATGCCTTCGAAGCAATCAATGCCTTGTTGGGGCCAGAAACAGAAGAAATCATCTCCGACGCCGTATTGGAAATCCTCCCAAGAATCGATGGTGACCTACGCGTATTTCAAGGCGAAGGAGAAAGAGCCTCAAGCTCGGAAGTGGACTACGAAGGCTTTCAATTATTACAGCGTGCGAATCCTCGTAACACCTACGTGGAGCTTGTCGTCAATGAACTCAACAAAGCGGAACCAAGGTGGCGGGAACGCATCCTTTCGCATGGAGTCTTCTATACAAGCGCTCCCAGCAATCTAACGCCCCTAGTTCATTGGATGGATAAAAATATCTTACAGCCGGAGTCTGACGCCGAGCTTCGATTTATGGCTGGAACCGTATGCGTTCGCTGGCGTTATTTTTCATACTCGCTGAGCGAAGAAGACAAAACGTCTCTTGACCAGCTTTTTGATAATAACCCGAGTTTTGATGGCGCTTTCTGGCGCACCCAAATAGACTACGTGGATGAAGATACTCAGTTAGACTCCGAGCAACTCATCGCTCGCATCAAGCCGCCCTGTTTGTCTGCTTGGAAGAACAATACCAGCCCGAGTGCTCTAATCGAAGCGTCCATCCAGCTAAGTTTCATGATCGACCAAAAGTTGCTTAACGATCAGGAGACCAAATCGCTTCGCTCCGATGTATCTCAGTACCTAAACGATTTCAAAGTCGACAAAAACTCAATCTTGCAATTTGTCCAAGTTGATGCGCATTTTCCGAAACTGGGACACCTCCCTCCAGAATTGCTTCGCACACGTTCCAGCACAGGAGGATTTCGCGGCTCGTCGTCACGCACCATAAGCCTCAGGATAGACGGAAAAGAGAACTCAAAAACAATTTTGATTTCAAAAGTAGCTTTTCTCGCCGACAAGCTGAAAATCGGAGCGAACGATACCTACCAAGAGATACTAGACATCACGGCTGAAGATTACTTAAGGGTCAGGGGGTTGATTAGTCGGATTCCGATGTCTCTGGAACTTAGTTGGCCAGGTCTAAAACTCGACACTAGAATCCTTGATAGTACTTTTGGCAGGCTCGGAAATTCTTCATCATGGAGTGATTTGAAATCACTCACAGCAGACGAATGGAAATCCTATTTGCTTCACTACCAAATTGAAAAATACATCCCACGGGAAGAGGAAAAGTGGGTACTGGAGCAACTGATGGGCTCAGGTGGTGCTATGGGAGGTGATATCACCAATGGCGGATCCGGCTTCGGCAGTGCTACCCCTGCTGGCAATGCCAAGGGTTCCGCGTCTGAAAAACCAAATAAAAATAACGAAAACGCTAGGGAAGGACGAAGGTCGGAATCGAGAAACTCGCGCGACCAGAACAGCAACAACATATTGCCCTCGCGTGGTGAGTCGCCCCAAAACCCAAAACAAGATCCGGCCACCGATTCGGAGGAAGAACTCTTTGAAGGGCGTACACTTTCAGAATGGCTTCGCATCCTACCGCTTGAGAAAAGTGACTCTGGAATTGTGAAAAGCATCGAGGCAATTTCTGCCCTCGTTTCAGAAGGCACTCAAGATGCAATTGCATCGACGCTGGAGCAAAAGCTTCCATTGATGGACTGGAATTCGCCAGCACACTTTCAAGCCGCCTTCCAGTTATTTCGTAGCGCTGAGAAAGAACGGTATTGGAACTTTGTGCTTGAGCACTTAGCGACGGACGACAACAAACAGCTCCGGTCGATGCTCCTTCTTCACGCGATCGAACCGACCCATGAATTCGCGGAAATTCAACCAGTACACGAATGGCTGGTAGAGAACCTGATTCATGATGAAAACTCAGATCCGACACAGATTGCAGCTGCATATCGTGAAATCCTTAATAGCCCCAAGTGCTCAGAATCACTGCAAGAACCTCTGTACACAGCTTTACACCAATGCGAGCGTTTGCCTCTCTCATTTTGGTATGAAGAACGCGCCAAGAGTTCAACTTGGGCCAAAGCAGCCATTGACCACGTCACTTCCGTTTGGACGAACCCAGAGAGTTCCAAACAAGAATACTGTCTCGCTGCAATTCTATTGAAATACAATTATCGAATGACCATACCGAGCGAACGACGAGGGTTCCCTCCCGCGTCGCTCAAGGCACTATTCGATGTGAACACTATCTCTCAAACTCTAGATGATCGACTTCAGAGGCTGCTTGAATCTGAAGAAGCGTGGAACAATACAATTGAACTGCCGAACGATCTTCCTGTCGGACCAGGGTATGCTAGTTATAAGGGACGGCTACTAAACGTCTGGCGACCGCAAGGCTCACGAACGAATCTCGATCATTCTCAGGGTGCATTTGTTTACGAAATGGAAGCTCTTCTTTGCATGCTTGATTACGGCAGCCAGAATTTGCCTGGTCAGATTGCGCTCGACAAGCTGAAACCGAGCATGGAAGCCGTTCGCACATCACAAATCCCGACTATTGCAAAGTTGTGGCGTGAGCTAGGCGAAAACGGAAAAATCGATTTTCAAGAAGACTATCGCAATCTGATTTCTCAATTCGAGTCCCATTGGGAAAAAGCTGGGATTCGCAGACCGATAGATGAAGAAGCTCTCGCCCTCGCGAAGATCAATCGGGCTCAAGTCGATGCTTGCAGTATTTACGCATTAATGTGTGATGCGCTGGGACTGTCTGAGGTGCTTGCGGCTCGCCCGATTCTGGATCGCGTCAAACGCCATATGGCGGACGCACAATTCAAGGATTTTGACGCAGATAATGATGGAAGTTTAAATCAAACAGAACGGGATAGCTTTTATCCTCAGCTAATAGTCTGGCTGCGCAGCGATTATTGCCATCCTGAGATGATCGAGGTCGAATTGGACGCCGATCAAGACGGAGCCGTTTCGATCGAAGAAGTGCACCAGTACTACGATGCCGGTTTGGATGCGCGCCGAAAAACCGAAGTCGAAGAAGATTCCCCAAGTACGACGTATCTACGATACGCGAAAACCACATTCTTAAAATACGACAAGAACAACGACGGCCTTCTCTCGAAGAGTGAATCCCGTGCGATGCTGAAGAAAGTCGATGGAGCTGACGTCAACGCGGACGGATTCATCTCGATAGCCGAATACGCTGACTTTCGAAGGCGTAACTACGCTAACGGATGGCAGAGAAACTAAAATGAGCTAGTTCTTTGCACCCAGCATGCGAACTTCGCCAATGTCTAGTTCCTTGACTTCATTGGAATATGGAACCGTAACAGTCGTGGAAACATGACGCACAAGCCGATCGTCTTTCTTACCGAAGACTCGTATTTGAAAACGCCCGGCGGGAACGTTGGGGAATGAAAAACTTCCATCCTTACCAAGCTCTTTCACTTCTATTTGATAGTGTTTTCCGGAGATGGAGTTCAGGAAGTTTGCTCGAATCGCAAAACTGTCTACCTGCCCTGGAAAGCGTGCCATCGGTGGGAACTCAGGAACGAGTCGCACATAGTGCTCTTGGAAGTCATGGCCTTGATCGCTGGTCAACTTACCAACGACCGTCGCACTCGGACTGCCCAGGTTGAGTTCTTGCACTACGCTTGGCTTTAAATTGAGCCGAACAAGAGAACCTGGAATGTAATGGGACTCCATTTCATCCGATTCCGGGTTGCGTACGTTCAAGCCTCGTTGGATGTGAATTGCACCGGGAGGAATCTGCTCGAACTCAAAGACACCATCGGGTCCCGTATTTCCCTCTTGGTGCGAACTAATAGAAGGCATTCCATTACCAATGCCGCGATTCATGTTCAGCCAAATCGTTTGATTTGCCAGCGGGTCGCCTTCGCCGTCTACTACTTTTCCAGATATCTTGGACCAAGGCTGAAGTCTCAGGCTTGAATTCCTTTTGAAATCAGATGCCTCTATTTGTGCATACCCTAAGTCCGGATGGGCTGCTACTAAGAAGCCGGCCTCAGATTCACTGGGTAAGCTAAATCGCCCTTCCGCATCTGTTGCCACCGCCTTCCTAATCCCACGCCCTTGTCCAATTTCGCGAATTGTTCCGCCCGCAATCGTGACCGCGTAGGTTTGTGTGGAACGGGCGACAAGCACTCCTTCCGCTGGGTTGCCCTTACTGTCCATGATTTTGCCTGTTAGCGGTTCACTGGGATAGAGCGCCATATCCACGAAGGCGTCGCCATCAGAACGCAGATAAGTTTTTGTGAATCCTGGCAAATAGCCCTCGGCTTCGATGCGCAGACGCGTTCGATCGTATCCCCGCGAGGACCAAAACAAATTTCCATTCTGATGCTCGGCGAGCAGATGCCCTTGCCAAGTCAGATTGTAAGGACTCTTCTCAAAGTACTCGCTCACGCTAGCCGGTACGGTCCGAAAAGCTTTGATGGGCAAACCTGTTTTGCCGTCGATAACGCGCCCGCGAAAGGTAAACGAACGCTTGGGCTCCGGTGCGTCACTCCCGTCGACTGGCGCCCAACCTGTCGTGACAACACCGGAACCGACATGCTGATTCATGGCGGAAACCGGATAGTCGCTCTTTACGGGCAGGCTAATCCGAATTTTTCCTTCCTGGAGTTCCCTGATTTGCTTGGCCGAGAGCTTTGCGAGTCGGAATTCGAATTCATCCCAAGGTCGCAAATGAATCTCGAACATGCCGCGATGCTTTCCACCAAGTATTGGTAACTCGAACCCGATATCCTCGAGGACTTCTATTTGCCCCTCCTCCGTTTGACGTTCAAGCCTAGAATTCCTGAGCCAGTCTTTTGCTTCGAGGCGGAATCTGATAACACGGTATGTCGTGTTTCGAAAAACGAGCTTAATCACGGCATCTCGCCCTGCGGGAAAACGCGTTTCCGAGTTTTGTTTGTTGACATAGCCCAGTAATTTGTCGAGCGAAATCTGGATGATTCCATTTCGCCGAGCTCTATCGATGAAGTCAGCATACAACTCCTTCCTCTCCTCAAACGCAGCTCGTTGCTCTTCCGTTGCGTTAGCAGGGACACTCAAATCGGTCCCAAGAATTAAGAAGGAAGTGTCAGGCGACATTCCTGATCCACTTATTTCCCCGTCGCTATCCATACGCTCATCGATTCGGCCACCAGCTTGCTCTACCAGCTTGCGAATCTCCTCGAAATCATCGCGACCATCTTGGTTTCGATCGATCTTGCCCACCAAAGCAAAACCAACTCTTTTGGCCGAAACCTGCAAAGCAGCTTCTACGCCTTGATGGTGCATTCCCCAGTGCAGTCTTCTGCCAGTATTTGGAGCTCGGCCGGAAAGCTGGAAATTTGAACGCCCCTTTTGTTCGGCCAATTTCTTGGGGAAAAAGTCAGCCGACCAAGTCGAGTGCATCGCAAATTCGCCAGCAGTCATGTAGTCGCGCGGTGCATCCAACACAACAGAGGACTTGAGCCGAATTCGCAGATAATCACCTCCGCCCGTTAGATCCACGCGCTGAGGCTCCGAACTAATCGCGACCAGCTTTCCATTCTCTCGATAGGTTGCAATTGCCTTGACCGTGTACTTGGCTCTTGGCAGGTCTTTGATCTCAAACCAGCCGCGATCGTCTGTAATTGCTTTGCGAACTAACTTTACATCTGGGACCAGCGAATAGACTTCGATGGCCGCTCGAGGAACAAGCAAATAATCCGCATCGATGACCGCCCCGTGAAGGGCGGCTTTTGTGGATTTCTCCTCAGGCTCTTCTTCCGTTTCATCGGAACTCGTTGCGGAGGGATTCGGCGTTTCCTTCGTCTGTGCGAAAGGGAATTGCGCGAAGGCGAACTGCGACTGTGCGATCCAACCCGAGGCGCTGAGTAAAACAATTAGGCCAAAGCAAAGCAGCACGGCCAACATTTGCCCGCTACGACGCTGGTCCGGTTGATGCCCTAGGAGACGCTGAACACGTTGGCGAAGTTCCGAAGGACGTCCACCTCCATCGGCGGACAACTGCAGCCCGCCGCAGTTTCCATCCACGGCTAGTTCCGCCATGCGCACCAAGGCCCGTGCATAAGCGGCCGAATCGTATTTCGCGACAACGCCATCATCACAGCACATCTCACGTTCTCGACTGATTCTTCGGCTGAGAATCCACACGCAAGGATGAAAGAAGAGTAGGGCTTCGATCGTTCTCTGCAAGCAATTGAACCAAATATCGAATCTTCGAATATGCATTAGCTCATGAGCCAACAACAGACGCAGTTCTTCGGGTGACATTCCTGTCATCAACGAAGCAGGAATCAGTACGACAGGCTTTATCAAGCCGGCCACAGTGGGCACTGCGACTTCCGCACAGACTCGCAAGCTAGGCCGAAAAGCTAGACGCGCTCGCTCGCACTCACGCTCAAAGACGCGAAGAATACTGGCATCCGAAACAACTCTACCTCCCTGGCTTAGGCGACGCGTAGCAAACAGACTCCAAACCAGCCGGAGGAGCATACAAGCCACACCGAGTAAATACAGGGCTGCGAGCCAAGGTGCAATTTGTGTCGAATTGAGGTAACTTAGCCTTGCTGCTTTTTCTCCCGTTCCCTCACTGAATCCCGCAGGCCGATCCACCTGCGCCGAAGCTTCAGCAATAACATCGCTCGCTTCGACTTGATCAGTGGCGGCAACCGGTAGCTGCGAAGACATACCATCGAAGGCGTCGCTCGCCGGCTGGTCAGCTGGAACAGAAGAGACGACACTTGCGACTTCAGGCATAGTTTGGCTTGCGGTGAACCAAACGAAATTTGAAATTGGCAGAATCGCGAGAAGAGCAAGGCCGGAAACCAGCCACGAATAACGAGATTGCGCTGATCGGAAGCAGGACGCAGAATATAGAACCAAAACCGCTACGAGGGTGCCTTGCCAACAGAAGTGCAACAAGGACTTCAACAGTGCCACTGCAAAATGCTCGTCAATCATTCTGATTTCTCCCTGACTTTACGGTCAATGAGCCTTTGCAGCTCTTCAAGTTCACTTGGGTCGATTTCCGAATGATCAAACAGGTTCATCAGTGTCGCTTTGACAGAGCCATCAAAGACACGCTGCACGACGTCGCCGAGCATTCGCTTCCGCACAGAGTCTCTTCGGACTCTGGGTGAAAACAGATAGGACTTGCCTTCTTGTTTACGACTTAGATACTCCTTGCGCACCATAATGTTCAGAGTTGTA